>JAFNGP010000247.1:1329-8678 GCA_017885175.1 bacterium | reverse complement strand
GGTTGCCTTAACGATGCGACGAAATCTCCGGGGTCGCGCTCCGGCCCGCCTGCGGGCGCTACCGAAGCAATACCACCTTTCCCCTGACCGTTTCCGTCCTGTGGAAGGAATCCTTGAAATCGACCTCGAGCACGTACAGGTACGTGCCGTTCGCGATCCTGTCCCCCGCCGAGTCCGTGCCGTCCCAATATATGCTGTTGAATCCCTCGAGGGCCGAGATCCGCCGTTCCCAGATCCTGATTCCGGATACGGTGAACACGGCGAGCCTGGCTTCGGCCGGGTTCGTGACCTGGAAGATGAAGTTCGTGCTTTTCGAGAAGGGATTCGGGAGATTGAATACGTCGCTCACCTCGTAGAGACCCTCTTCGACGATCTCGAAGCGAAGGGTATCGGACGACGAGAGCCCGAGGTTGTCGAATGCCTTGATCATAACCGTGTGCGGTCCCGGCTCGAAGCCGGCGGAGAGCGGATACTCGACCCTTCCCGACGTATAGGAGCCGTGATCGTAGGTGAAGAAATCGGTCACGTAGACCGGAAAACCGCTCCCGTCGAACTCGAGAAAGATCGAGCTCTGGGGCTCCGTGCCGAGAATCGCGATCCCGTCCGGATCGGAGATATCGGCGATGAGCCGCGCGCCCGCCTTGACCTTCGTCGCCTGTCCGGNNAGCGTATCGCAGGCGCCGACCCCGTCGCTGCCCGGAGACACCGCGTAGCTCCGTATCCGCGCGTCGGGACCCGTATGGCATCTCCGCGGCACGACGAACTCGACGGAAAACCTCCCCCCGGCGACGTCCACCGCCCCCCGGAAAAGCTCCTTGCCGGGGAGAACGTAGTCGAGCTCGATGGGAACGCTGCCCGAGAGGATCGATTCGTGGATCTTCTGCTCCGCCTCCTGCACGACCACGTCGGCGGTTCCGTCGAAGGAAGAGAGCACCTGGCCGTTCGCGGTGACGGATCCCGCGACCCGGTACTTCTCCCCCGTCCGCATCGTATCGATTCCGGCGGTTTCATGCCCGACCGGATACGAAGGCGCCGCGAGGCGCATCGCAGGATCGCCGAGGAGCAGGTATTTCGTGTTGTTGCTCTCGTATCCGTCATGAGAGACGATTGCGTATTTCGCGAGCTGGAGCGCGTAACCAATAGGTCTCGTCCCCGTGCTGTCCTTCGAGGTGAACAGGCTCTCATAGATCGTTTCGTTGAGCAGCTTGTTCGGATAGAGGTACGTCGGCGCCGCCGCCGCGATCGTCCCGATCGCGCCCCCCGCGTCGTACGTCGTCATGTTCTGCGCCATGCTGCGGTGGTACGGAGATTCGAGATCCCCGACCGAGCAGGAGAAGGACAGGAAGAGCGGGCGTCTCATCCCGTTCGTGAGGGAATAGATATCCGAGTTCACCATGACCCGTTCGTCCGCCATCTGGAGCGGGGAGCCGTGTCCGTTGTAGTTGATGATGAGAGCGCCGTCGCTCCATTTCTGAAGAAGATCCTTGCGCGCCGCCGGCTTGACGTCCCCGACGAAGGGATAGACGTGCAGGTAGACCTTCTCGATGTCGAGCGGGGTGGGAAACGGCCCGCGCCGTATCGCCAGCTCCTCGGTCGAGATGAGGAATTCGAAATCGTCCTGTCGAAATGTGGAAAACTCGTCGTCGGCGACGAGAATGACCTTGTTCCGCCAGATGCCGCGCTCCGGCCGCGCCTCGTAATCGACGATNNAGTCTTCGTCCTCGACCCCTTCCGACTCGTTCGGGTAGCGTATATTGATATAGAGCGGCACAAAATCGTTTTTCTGGCCGAGCAAATCGCGCGCGTCGTATGTGCCGTTCCCGAAAAGGAGGACGTACTTGATAACGGGTTCTCCCGCTCCCCCGCACGCGCCCTTATCGTACAGGAACTTGAGATAGTTGCGGATCGCGACCGGATCCTTGTGCCCGCCGGAGAAATTGTTGTACACGTCCTCGATGTCCACTGCCCGTACGACCGGATTCTCGACGCCGGGAAACACCCGCTCGCGGTGCGCCTTCAGCGTGAGAGCCGCGTCGCGAAAATCCTCGTGGTACAGGATCACCATATCCGGACAGGCGCTCTCGTCCCTCAGCGACGGCACGTTCTCGAAGGAACTGGCGCCCTTCTTGAACGCCGTCCTCGACACCGCCGCGTACCGGCGCGGCCGCCCCTGCAGCGAATCCTCGAATATGAGTCCTCCCGCCACCGGCTGCGAGCCCGTGCAGAGGACGGGGGCTTCGTCGAATGTCACGTCGAAAAGCAGCTTCTCTCCCGCCGGGAACCCCCCGAGCTCGTAGCGCGCCCGGCGCGCCCGCTCGGGCACCCCGAAATGGAGCGTCCCCTGAGAGGCCCTGAAAAGCCTGTGGTAGAATATCTCGTACCAGAATATGTACATCTCGTTGTCGACGGGCTTCGACACCCCGAAGACGTTCCGTCCCTCGACGATATTCGACACCGCGGCCTCGAGCACCCTCATGCTCGACGGATTGTAGCCGTAGGGCACGACCCAGGTAATCGTCCCGGCGACCACGCCGTTGACCAGGTACGTCGCCGTGTTCTGGTACCTCGTGTAGTTGTACGGTCCGTACGCCTTGGTCTTCATGACGCCTGAGGCGTCGGCGATGTCGCTCGCGAAGAACTCATGCTGAAAGTACGACGTGCTCCCGTTCATCTTGAGGAAATTCCAGTACCACCGGTCGTCGACATAGATGGGATCGTAATACAGGTCCTTCTCCGAACGAATGCGCTCTTCGTACCACGTGATCAGCGTGTCGCCGGGGGAATAGAGCGGCGCGACGCCGCGTTCGTCGATTCTGCGCGGGGCGCCGGCGAAGTCGCCGCCCCACGTGAGCCAGTAGACGTTCGTCGAATCGTACGGATGCTTGTAGTATTGCCTCGGACTCGCCGAGGGATCCGCGTCGTTCGCCCACCCCGCGGCGGGGAGACCGTAGAAGAACACCGTGTCCGTCGGCTGCAGGGAACCGCCCCCCTGTCCGCGATACAGGATTGCGTGCTCGGTGAAATGGTAATCGTCCCGGTAGCTCCCGCCCTGACTCAGACTGTCGGGTTCGGGATGGGGGCCCCCCGAAAAGAGCCGCAGCGTGGCGGGATCGATGAGCGCCGGGTTCGCCCCCGCCGAGAGAAGGTCGTTATACGTGACGGTGTAAATGCCCTTTTCCTTCACCCCGATCCTGATCCAGCTGCTCGAGAGGGCGAATTCGAACGGCGCGCGCGCGGCGCCGGCGGTCGCCGCCGGAAGACGGCTCCACGAGGCCGCCTGCTCCGCGTTGACGAACAGATCGTCCGCGAGGAATCCGCCCCTGCCTCCCGCCCTGCCCGGTTCGCCCGGCGGGAACGAGAGGCGGACGACGAGCCGGCGGGCGCATGAAAGCCCTTTCGCCGCCGGATCGAAGAGAACGGGGGAGACGTCGACGAACGCGCAGTAGGTGCCGCGCACCTTCTCGACGCCCGAGAGGCGGACGAACCGCTGCTCGGCCAGGGGAGGAACCTTCGAGAGCGCCGCGCGCGCATCCCCGAGCGTGCCCTTCTCGAGAGCGACCGCCGGGAGCACGCCGCCCATAAAGTACGATTCCTCCTCGAGCACGTCGATTCTGACGTTCTCGGGAGCGCCGACCGCGAAAAAGAATCGCCGAACGGGAAGAATAGGAGAGCCCTCGACGTCGAGCGAGAAAAAGCCGTTCACGAATATCCGGCTCAATCGCCCATTTCCCCCGGCCTCGATCGGCATGACGGACGGAGCGGGAATCGTGAGCTCGACCGTCACGCTTCCCGCGCTCGTTGAAACCACCCGCGAAAGCCCGGCGAAGGCGGGAGATACGCAGGCCGCGCAGAGCGCCGACGCGAGAAGGAGTCTCTTCATACGCCCCTCCGAATCAAGAACGCTATGACGGCGGCGGAACCGGCCATCTGGAGACCGATGCTGCTCCCGCCTGCGACCATCCCGTGCGGGAGGAATTTTCGGTGTCCCGGGAAGACCTTTTGATCGTCGCGGATCGCGCCGAGTTTCCACAGGAGATTCTCGATGTCGGGAATGAGCGCGAACGCGATTCCAAGAGAGACTTTCACGCTGAGCGCTCCGCCGAGCGCGATCGCGGCGATCGCGATAACGGCCAGGATCAGCTCGTAGCGCATCCGGTCGATATCGCGGTGCGGAAGGATGTCCAGAACGACGTGGCTCGCGAGCCCGAGAATGGGGGCCGCGTAGAGAGTCGGCGAAAGAGCTCCGGCGATCGCGCCGGCTGCGACATGCGTAAAGAGACACATGGACCCGGAACCTCCGCTCGAGCCGCTAATCGATCTTCTCCGCTCTGTCGACGAGCATGATCGGAATCTCTTCCTCGATCGGATAGCGCACGCGGCACCTGCCGCAGAGAAGATATGTTCCCGCTTCGTTCAGAACGACCTTCTCCTTGCATGCGGGGCATGCCAGAATTTCGAGGAGCTCTTTTCGTATCATGCCGCGGTCGCACCCCCTAAATAAAAATCCCTGACACGAATGGAAAGCATACTCTTTCCGATCAGGGACATGCAACACGGAACTCGATTTTCGCACCTCTCGCGCTGGCATTTCAATTATATATGACGCAAGGCGATAGGGTCAAGTTAAAAACGACTCTTCCCTCCCGCGCGCATGCCGCTCGACGCGCCCGGGGGAACGGGTTCAGGCATCCCCCGGCGAACCGCTCAGAACGAACTCAGGTAAAAAACCTCAATGGAACGGTCGACTCCCGAAACGGGCAGATAGTTATCGAGAAGATCCTTGAAGAATATCTTGAACCGCAGGTTGTCCCGGTAATCGAAGCGCAGGCCGCTGTCGAGGTATCCCCTGCCCCGCGTGCGATGGGTGGCGACTCCCGTGTCGTTGTCGTCGAACGCGGCGTTGTAGTCGAGGAGAAGGCTGAATCCCTTGACGATCTCGAGCGAGAGGCCGCCGAAAGCGTTCACGCCCTTTTCATCCTTCGCTTCGAACGAATAATTGACGCCTCCGTGGATCGAAAAATCCCCGATCAAACGGTAGTTCTTGCTGACGACCGCGTAGGCGCCCTTCGACTTTCGCTCGTAACGCTGCGCGTCGTCCAGGTAGGCGTCCTCCCCCTGCGTATCGATCCCGAGGGCGAACGCGGGACCCGCCTCGCTCTCCTCGATCGCGCGGACGCGGATCTCGAAACCGGGCCGGTCGTTCACCTCGATATCGCCTCGCCCGATAAACTTCTGGAGCCCGAACGAGGAGCCGAGCATGACCCGGTCGAAAAATCCGACACCGATCCCGGCGAGAATGCTGCTTTCGGGACCGATGCTGCCGTAGATCAGGTAGCCCCCGTGGGGCAAAATGCCGGCGGTGGGGCTGTCGACCAGGCGGATGTCCTCGAGAATCTGGGACCGGCCGGTACCCGCCGCCGCGCAGCACAACGCCGCGGCGAGGATCACGAGGCGTATCAGGCTAGCTGGAGACTTCAACATGCTCAACCCCCGTTATCGCGTTCAATTCCTGCAGGAGCTCGACGCGCGGAGAAACCTTGCCGAGGCGCGCGCGAAAGGCGCCGCGCTCGCGCCCGTTCTCGCGAATGTGAAAGATGATTTCGCGCTCGCCGGGGAATCGGCCGAGCGTCTCCTTGAGCCGATCGAGTCCGCTCTCGCTGAAGGCCTCCGGGCGAATCGTGAGGTGCACCTTTCTCGCGAGCATCTGGACGGCCTCCTCGATCGTATACACCTCGTCGGCGATGATCTTGACGTCCCCCCGGTCCTTCACCGAAATCTTTCCCGCCACGACGACGATCTGGTCCTGCTGGAGCTTTTTCCGCCGCTTCTGGTAGCAATCGGAAAAGGCGATGATCTCGTAGGAGCCGTGCACGTCCTCGACCGTGACGAAGGCCATCGGATTCCCCTTGCGATCGAGGATGACGCGCAGGTCGGTGACGAGAGCGGCGCCCACGACCGCCTCCCGATCGCGTTTCTCCTTGAGCTTCAGGCTGTCGACGCTGATGAGCGTGCCGAGCATCTCGGCGTAGCGATCGAGCGGATGCCCCGAGAAATAGAATCCGAGCGATTCCTTCTCTCGATGAAGCCGCGTCGCTTCGTCCCAGTCGCCCGCGTTATCAAGGGCTCCCGCGTCGCTCGTCGAGGCTCCCTCGGAGAAGCCGAGAAAACCCTGCCCGCGCTCCTTTTCGCTCTGGCGGCGCTGCGCCCGGGCGAGAATCCGGTCGAGGGTCGCGAACTTCTGCGCCCGCGTTCCCGGAAGGGCGTCGAGGGCGCCCGCCTGGATGAGGCTTTCGACCACGCGCCGATTCATGAGACGCAGGTCGACGCGCTCGCAGAAATCGAAGATGTCGCCGAACGGTCCCGCCGCGCGCGCCTCGATGACCGACTGGATCGCCTGCGCGCCGACGTTCTTGATCGCGGCGAGCCCGTAGGTGATTTCCCCGTTGGCCAGCCCGAAACCGACGCCGCCGGCGTTCACGTCGGGTGGATGAACGGAAAGACCGAGGTTCCGGCACTCGTCGAGCAGCACCATGAGCCTGTCGGTATCGCCCATGTCGCACGTCATCGAGGCGGCCATGAAGGCCGCAGGGTAGTGCGCCTTGAGGAAGGCGGTCTGCATCGAGATCACCGCATACGCCGCCGAATGCGATTTATTGAAGCCGTAGCCGGAAAAGAAGTTGATGAGGTCGAATATTTTCGCCGCTTTCTTCTTCGTGAGCCCGCGTTCGAGCGCGCCGGCGATGAAGCGCTCGCGCTGCTTCTCCATCTCGTCCTTCTTCTTCTTCCCCATCGCGCGCCGCAGGATGTCGGCCTGACCGAGAGTGAAGCCCGCGAGCTCGCTCGCGATTCTCATGACCTGTTCCTGGTAGAGGATGACGCCGTAGGTCTCCGCGAGGATCGGCTCGAGACGCGGGTCCTCATAGGCGATCGGCTTGCGGCCGTGCTTGCATTCGATGAAATCCGCGACCATGCCGCTCCCGAGAGGGCCCGGCCGGTACAGCGCGTTGATGGCGATGACATCCTCGAACTTCGTCGGGGCGATCTTCCTGAGGACCTCGCGCATGCCGGAACTCTCGACCTGAAAGATCCCGACCGTCCGCCCTTCCCGGAACAGCTCGAAGGTGGCGTCGTCATCGAACGGTATCGCGTCGGGATCGATGCGCACCCCTTCGTGCCGCTCGATGAGATCGATCGTGTTCTTTATCTGCGAGAGCGTCTTGAGCCCGAGGATGTCGATCTTCAGGACGCCGAGATCCTCGAGTATCTTCATCTCGTACTGGGTCGTGACCTCCCCCTTGTTCGACCGGAAGAGAGGCACGTAGTCGGTGAGCTTCGTCGGGGTGATCACG
>JAFNGP010000247.1:0-1298 GCA_017885175.1 bacterium | reverse complement strand
AGAGCGCATCGAGCTCGGGAACGGTCTCGAGCGCCTTCGCGAGCGTCGTGCCCGTCTGCGCCGGAATCATCTTCGCGAGCTTGTCCACCTCGCCGTAAGGGACCTTGAGCACGCGGCCCACGTCCCGAACGACCGCCCGCGCCGCCATGCGCCCGAAGGTGATGATCTGGCACACGTTCTCCTTGCCGTATTTGCCGATGACGTACTCGATGATCTCCTGTCGCCGCTCGTCGCAAAAATCGACGTCGATGTCCGGCATCGAGACGCGCTCGGGATTGAGGAGGCGCTCGAAGATGAGCCCGTTCTCGATCGGGTTGATCGAGGTGATCCCGAGGGCGTAGCAGACGAGGCTCCCCGCCCCGGACCCTCTCCCGGCCCCGACGGGTATGTTCCGTTCGCGCGCCGCGTTCACGATGTCCCAGACGACGAGGAAATATCCGTCGAAATCCATCCGCGATATCACGTCGAGCTCGTACCGGATCCGCTTCAGAACCTCCTCGTTCACCGCGGAGAGGCGCTTCGGCAGATTCTCCATGACGACGTGTTCGAGGTACTCCCGGGCGCTCGCGAAACCCGGCGGGAGCGGAAACCGGGGGAGATGCGTGCCGCTTTTGCCAAGTCGGAAGTCGCACATCTCCGCGATCGCGAGGGTCGCCTCGAGGGCGTGCGGATGCTCGGGGAAGAGCGCCGCCATCTGCNNCGTCGAGCTCCTTGCCGGTCTGAAGGCACAGGAGCACGTCGTGCGAATGATGATCCTCGGCCTTGAGGTAATGACAGTCGTTGGTGACGACGAGCGGGATCCCGGTCTCGGCGGAGAGCTTCGTCATCTTCGGAATAAGCGCGAGCTCTTCGGGAATGCCGTGATTCTGGATCTCGAGATAGAAGCGCCCGGGTCCGAGAATCGAGGACAGCCGCTCGGCGAGCGCGCGGGCCTCTTTCCATTTATCCGCGCGAAGAAGCCTCGAAACGCCGCCCTGGAGGCAACCGCTCATGCCGACCAGCCCGTTCGAGCGAGCGGAGAGCAGATCCAGATCGATGCGCGGGCGATAATAGAAGCCTTCGACGTACGCGATGGAAGAGAGCTCGATGAGGTTGCGATACCCTTCCTCGTTCATGACGAGGAGGGTGAGATGATCGTTGTGAAATTGACCCGCGACGCGGCTCTTTTCCTTGATGGTCCCCTCGGCGAGATACGTCTCCATGCCGACGATCGGTTTGACGCCGGCCTCTCCCCCCGCCTTGAGAAAAGGAATCGCCCCGAACAGGTTCCCGTGGTCGGTGAGCGCGACGGCGCCCAT
>JAFNGP010000246.1 GCA_017885175.1 bacterium | reverse complement strand
TCGACTTCTCCTGCATGATGCGGCGTTTCACGTTCCATTCAAAACCTTCGCTCACGGAGAGCTCGGGAAGGGAGCCTGCCGCGTCGAGACTCGCCTCCATTTCCTTCACGAAAAGCCCGCATGAAGAACAGTGCGCGAGGTGGCGCGCAAGCTCCATGCGGCCGGCTTCATCGAGCGCGGCGTCGCGGCTGAAAAAGTAGAGATCCTGCGCTTTCCTGCATTTCATCTTCCATTCCCCTTGGTCTCGAAATCCTTGGCAACGAACGGCGCGACCATCTTCTTGAAGTGCGCCCTCCCCCTATTGATGCGCGAGCGCACCGTGCCGAGCTTGAGCCCGGTCACGGCCGCAATCTCCTCATAGCTCAAATCGTTGATCTCGCGAAGGACGAAGGCCGAGCGGTACTTGCCCGGAATCTTCTCGATGGCGTCCTGGATGAGCTCGTTCAGGTTCGATTGCTCCATGTCGTTATCGGGCCGCTGGGAATCGTCCCTCAGATCCATCCATTTCCCGTCCTCTTCGCCGCCCGAAGTCTCCGACCAAAGGCTCACCATCACGGGCCGCCGCTTCGTGTTCCGCACGCGATTGCGCACGAGATTCGTCGCGATCGTGTAGAGCCAGGTCGAAAAACGGGCGATGGTGCGATATTTCTCCGCATGGATGTACGCTTTTACGAACGTCTCCTGCGCGAATTCCTCCGCTTCGCCGCGATCCCCGAGAAGCCGGTACAGGTACGTAAAAAGACGGTTCTTGTACCTCCCCACGAGGGCGTCGAAAGCCTGGTTCCGCCCCTCCTGGACGAGCAGCATCAACTCCTCGTCGGTGAGCTCGCCGAAATCGATCTTACGATGAGGAAGCTCGACCGGTCTGTTCAATCCGTCATCTCCATTCTTCTCATCCGTCATATTTGAACACCCGGCATTCGGAAAAGTTCCCGGCTGCGCGAGGGAACGTGGACGCTGCCCGTTCATTCGCTACCGGTCTTTGATCCCGTCGATTTCGAACATCGCGGGAGATGTGGTAATTGCTTTCAATTCAATTAGTTCAAAAACCGCCTTCGCGTTTCCGCTGTCTCTCCGGAGCCTAATCCAGCTCGGGTAGGCGAGGTTCGACGCGGCAACCGGACTTCCGTACGAGATGGTATAGCAGCCCGCGCCGCCGGCAAAGCATTGCTTGAATTCCTGCGTTCCCGATGCCCGCGCGCCGCGCATCTCGATCCGCCTGTCCCTCCAGTCGGCCTTCAGCCGCCACGTCTCTCCCGAGCGCTCGACCGAGGCGGATCGCATCTCCGCGCACCGCGGAAACGCGAGGAGCAGGGCGATCAGGATGTCGTCGGGCGCAACCTCGCCGCCCGTCTCATCACGTACGAGAGCCAGGGAGGAATCGTTTCCGAGATATTTCCCGCTCCCGCGATCGTAGATGACGAGGCTGTCGCCGGCGAGAATCGTCACCTCTTCCTCGAGCGCGCCGAAGAGACTCGAGTGCCGGAAGTCGATCCGGGCCGCGCCTTCCGCCGGGGAATATACGATCCGCATGAGTCCCCTGATGCGGTAGCGGGAGAGGTCCAGACGGAGTTTCCCGACGATCTCGACGCCATCCCCCGCCTTCACCGGAGAGAGAAGCGTCTCGAAGGTCTCGTCGCAGGGCGCTTCGACGCGGCGCGGTCCGAACGTCGCGCACGACGGCGCCAGAGCGGTCAACGCAAGGGCGATTTGAAGAGCCGCGACCTGCTTACCGAACGTTCTCATCGCTCTTGAGCTTCCTCGCCTTCTCGCCGACGCCCTCGCCGGCCGGATCGATGGAGAGCGATTTCTCGTACGCCTCGAGGGCCTTCGCCGGCTCGCCCAGCTTGAGATAGGTGTCTCCCAAGTGAGCCCAGATCACCGCGTCGCCGCCCGCCCGGTCGAGCGCCTTGAGAAAAATGGCGAGGGCGTCGCGGAATTGCCCTTGCTTGTACCGTATCCACCCGAGGCTGTCGAGAAAATATCCGTTATCCGGCTCCCGGCCCAGAGCCTTGCCGAGGAGCGTTTCGGCGAGATCCAGCTTCTCTCCCTTCTCGGCGAGAAGATACCCGTAGAGATTGGCCAGAGCGGGATCCTCCTGATCTTTGTCGTACAGCGGGATGACGCGTCTGAGCGCGTCGTCGTATCGGCCCGAATGCCCGTACAGCATCGCGAGCTCCAGCGCCAGGCTCTCGTTCTTCGGATCGAGCCGCTCGGCCTTCAGGAGAAACCGTTCGGCCTCCTCCGTCTCTCCCGCCTTGCGCAGGATCGAACCCAGAAGAAAATTATCCTCCGGCGAATCGTCCCCGGCGCGCTCCACGGCCTTCGCGAGATAGGCCCGCCGCTCCGCCTCGGGGAGCGCGATCGTCTCATCCGGTCCCGACGGGCCTTCGGTTCCGCCATAGAAGATGAGGAGAAGACCGATATAGTTTTCGAAGCGGTCCGGCTCGAGCTCGATGAGCCTCTTCAGGTACCCGTACGCCGTCCGGAAATGCCCCTGCTCTATCTCCATTTCGGAAACGACCCTGAGGAGCGCGGGTTTCTCTCCCGTCTTCTTCATGAGCCCGCCGAAGACGGAGAGCGCCTGCTCGTTCATCCCCGCCTTGTAGAGAAATCTGCCGTAGATGAGCTCTCCCCTGTCGTCGAGCGAGCCGTTGTCGTGCAGCGGCGCGAGGAGCGCCGCCCCTTCCGCGTACTTGCGCTCCATGAAAAGAATCTCCGCGAGCCCCTCGATCGCCTCCCGATTGGACGGCTCGAGACGCAGAATCTCCCGGTATTCCGTTTCCGCCTCGCCGGCGCGGCGAGCGCCCAGAAGGAGCCGGGCCCGCGCGATGCGCGCGTTTATGAAATCGGGATCGATCTCGAGCGCCTTTCCGAGCGCCGCGAGCGCGCTGTCGGTCTTGCCCGCGTCGGCATCGAGAAGCCCGAGCTCGTAGAAAACGTAGAAATCCGCTTCGGGAAGCCTGCTCGCCTCGAGGAGGATCCGGCGCGCCTCTCCGGGTCTATCGAGCTCGAGATTCACTTTCGCGATAAACTTGAGAATCTGAAACGGGGAGATCTCGGCGTCGTTCCTGAGCTCCATGAGAAGCGCAAGCGCCGATTCCCTGTTTCCGAGACGGTACTCGACCTCCGCGAGAACGGCTCGCGCGTCGCTGCCGTACGCTTTCCGCGCCAAGAGATCCTCGCAATATTTCTTCGCGGCTTCGAGATCGCCGATCCGGAGGGCGACCTTCGAGAGCCTCAGGACGATCCGGGGGTTTTCCGGATCGCGCGCCGCGGCGTACAGGTAATACTGATACGCGTCGGCGAAATTGTCCTCGGATTCGAGATATACGCCTTTGAGGTACGCGACGAGCGCGTTTTGGTCGAATCCCCCTTGCGCATGAACGCCGCGGACCATAACGATGCACGCCGCGGCGGCGAGAGCGATGAGGAGACGTTTTCGCATGATGCATTCCTTTCGGCTACCCATCAATTATACCGAAGCGCGCAGGCGCGGGCAAACGATATAGCCGCGCGGCCCGGACGATATCGCGAAGCGCGCCCATTCAGGCTCCCGCCTCAATCAGGTTTTCTCGTGATGCCCCTGAGGAGCGAGAGATAGGCTTCGTCGAGCCGGGAAAGCATCTCCTCGGAGAGCCCCCCTCCCGTTCCCATGATCTGGGTGTAGTACTCTTCGAGGTAACGGCAGAGATACACGGTGCGGTTTTCGATCTGGCTCGCGACGAGCGCGAGGACTTCGGCGTGGCGTTTCTTGAACTCGTCGCTCTCTTCCGTGCCGCCCACGTTATGAAAATATTCGCGGAGAAGATGGAGCCAGTACTCGTCATGGCGACCGCCGTTGTCGAACACGCATCCCGGCACGTCGATGAGGAAACAATACCCGTAAACGAAATACGAGCAGAAGGTCAAGCCGTGAAGGAAGAATCGCCGGTGACAATCGACGCTCATCTCCTCCAGGTTGCAGGGGAGCCGGCATTCGGCGCAGAAGGCCTCGGGAGCCCCGCCAAAGGTGAACGGCGCATGAGTCGCCTTCTTCTTCACCATGTTCGTCGCGCCTCCTAATGAATCTTTCTCAGTGCGTGAAGGGCTTCCTTGGCCGCCATCTGCTCGGCGTCCTTCTTGCTCTTCCCTCTCCCCTTGCCGACCGGTTTTCCGGAGACCCGCACCTCGACGAGGAATATCTTGTCGTGCTCGGGACCCGTCGTGGATTTGACGATGTACCGGGGATAGCTGCGGTACTTCGATTGCACCCATTCCTGGAGAACGCTCTTGAAGTTGATGTGGTCGCGATGCTCGAGAAATTCGTCGATGTCGCCGAGAATCCTGTCCTCGATGAAGACGCGCGCCTTCTCGAAGCCGCCGTCGATGTAGATCGCCGCGATGAGCGCTTCGAGCGCCGCGGTGAGAACCGAGTCCTGATCGGCGACGCCCCCCCTTTCGGCGCTCTCGCTCAGGATGATATGCGGCTTGATCCCGATCTCATCCGCCTTCTTCGACAGCACGCCCTTGCTCACGAGCAGCGACTTCTTCTTCGTGAGCTGGCCCTCGTTCTCCTCCGGAAAATTGCGTATGAGAAAATCGCTCGTCACGAGCGAGAGGACCGAATCGCCCAGAAATTCGAGCCGCTCGTACGAGATGCGTTCCGCGCCCGGCTTGAGATCGCCGAGGGTCGAACGGTGGGTAAGCGCCTCGACGAGAAGCTCGCGAGCGGCGAATCGGTACCCGATCCGCCGCTCGAGCTCGTGCATGGCGGTCTTTTCTCCGTTCCCGCCGGCGCGGAAACGTCGCTTGATCGACTCGAGAAAACGATTCATACGCGGAGATTCTTCGGCCTTTCCTATGACTCGAATCTCTTGAGCACGATGCTCACGTTGTGCCCCCCGAAGCCGAAAGAGTTGCTCATGACGTGCACGAGATCCTTCTTCACGGCGATCTTGGGGACATGGTTCAGAGGACACTCGGGGTCGGGATTATCCAGGTTCGCGGTGGGCGGAATGAGTCCCTCGCCGATCGCCTTGACGCAGGTGATGAACTCGATCGCCGCGGCCGCGCCGAGGAGATGCCCGTGCGTCGATTTGGTCGAGCTCACCCTGACCTTCTCCGCGGATGCTCCGAACACGCCGACGATCGCGTCCGATTCGGTCTTGTCGTTGTACGCGGTCGACGTGCCGTGCGCGTTTATATAGTCGATATCCTCGGGCTTGAGCCCCGCGCTCCAAAGGGCCTGCCTCATGGCGTTCGCGGCGCCGACGCCTCCGGGAACCGGCGTGGTGATGTGGTACGCGTCGCCGGTGAGCCCGATGCCGGCGACCTCGGCGAGGATGGCGGCCCCGCGGGCCTGCGCGTGCGCGAGCTCCTCGAGAACGACGAGGCCGCTCCCTTCCGACATGACGAAGCCGTCGCGGTCCTTGTCGAACGGGCGGCTCGCCCGCTCGGGATCGTCGTTCCGCGTGGAAAGCGCTTTCATCGAGCAGAATCCCCCGAGCGCCATGGGGGATATCGTCGCCTCGGTGCCGCCCGTGAGAATCGCGTCCGCGAAGCCGTTCCTGATATACATGAAGGAGTCGCAGACCGCGTGGCCTCCCGACGCGCACGCCGAAATGGTCCCGAAATTCGGGCCCCTGAGCCCGTACCGGATCGAAACCTGCCCCGCGGCCATGTCCGAGATCATCATCGGAATGAAGAAGGGACTGACCCGCGAGGGACCCTTCTCCATGAGCACCGTATGCTGCGCTTCGAACGTCTGTATCCCGCCGATGCCGGATCCGATGATCGTTCCGAATCGCTCGGCGTCGAACGTTCCCTCGATCCCGGCCATCGCCTCCGCCGCCGCCGCCATGGCGAGCTGGACGGATCGATCCATCCGGCGGGCTTCCTTTCGATCGATGAACCGCTCCGGATCGAAGCTCTTTACCTCTCCGCCGATCTGCGTGTCGAACGCGCTCACGTCGAACGCCGTGATGCGCGCGATGCCCGATTTCGCCATCGAGATGTTCACCCAGTTCTCCGCGACGGTCATCCCGCACGGAGAAACGAGACCCATGGCGGTGACGACCACCCTTCTCGTGCTCGCGGACACGGTACCCCCCTTATTGCAGAAGCCGGGCGGCAGACCCGGACCGGTTATTCCTTGGAGCCGTGCGACGTGATATAATCGATCGCCTCTCCGACTTTCGTGATCTTTTCAGCTTCGTCGTCCGGGATCTCGATGCCGAACTCCTCCTCGAGCGCCATCACGAGCTCGACCGTGTCGAGCGAATCGGCGCCGAGATCGTCTATGAACGAAGCCTCGCGCGTAATCTGATCCTGGTTGACCGAAAGCTGCTCTTCGATGACCTTCTTTACCCGTTCCTCGATAGTCATTGAGTACCGTACCTCCTTCTTGAACCGTTTCTCACGCCATCACCATTCCGCCGTCGCAGTGGATGACCTGGCCCGTGACGTAGCCGCCGAGATCGGAGCAGAGGAAGAGGACGACGTGCGCGACGTCCGTTCCGGATCCGAATCTCCCGAGCGGGATGAGCCGCCGCATCTCCTCCCTTCGCGCTTCCGGCAGCGCGGCCGTCATCGCCGTTTCGATGAAGCCCGGCGCAATGGCGTTCACATTGATGTTTCTCCCCGCGAGCTCCTTCGCGACGGCCTTCGTGAACCCGATGATTCCCGCTTTGCTCGCCGCGTAGTTGCATTGCCCGAAGTTTCCCATGACCCCGATGACCGAAGAGATGTTCACGATTCGCCCGAACCGTCTCTTGATCATCGAGCGGGACACCGCTCTCGTGACGTTGAATGTGCCCGTCAGGTTGACGCCCACAACGCTCTCCCACTCCGCGTCGGTCATCCGGAGCAGGAGATTATCCCTCGTTATCCCGGCGTTGTTAACGAGGAAATGTATCTGCTCGCGCCCCGCGAGCGCCTCCGCGACGCACCGGTCGGCGTCCGCCGCGTTCGAGACGTCGCCGGCGAGAGCGACGCTCTTGCGCCCCTTCGTTCGCACGAGCTCCGCCGTGGCCTCGGCTCCCTCGAGGTTGATGTCGAGGGCGGCGATATCGGCGCCGGCCTCGGCGAGCGTGAGCGCGATGTCGCGCCCGATGCCCTGGCCCGCTCCCGTCACCAGGGCCGTTTTTCCCTCGAGATTCACCATCTCGCTCCCTTTCGCCGGCGCGATCCGGCATGCCGCTCCGGCGGCGGTCAAGCCGTTTCGTCCGCGAAGCTCCGCTCGAGCTCCTCGGCGGTGCCGACGGTCCGCACGGACCGGGCGCCGTCGATCCGCTTCAAAAGCCCCGAGAGCACCTTGCCCGGCCCGACCTCGAGAACCGGTCCGCCCCATGACGCGAGGAGCAGAGCCATCGAATCGGACCACAGCACGGGGCTCGTGAGCTGCCGCGAAAGCGCGTCGACGATCTCATCCTTCTTCGCGACGATCCTCGCGTCGGCGTTGCATACAACGCCGACCGAGGCATCCCGGATCGCAAAGCTCTTGATATATTCGACCAGATCCTTCTGGGCGCCCGCGACGAGCGGCGAATGAAAAGCGCCGCTCACGTTCAGAGGGATCGTTTTCTTGGCGCCCCTCGCCTGCGCCGCGGCGCAGGCTCTCCCGACCGCGTCGATACTCCCCGAAACGACGATCTGTCCTGGGGAATTGACGTTCGCGACGACGACGACCTCGCCGGCCCGCGAAGACTCGCGGCAGACCGCCTCGACGTCCGGCCGCTCGAGCCCGATGATCGCGGCCATCGTGCCCGGCTGCCTGGTCCCGGCATCGAACATGAGCTCGCCTCTTTTCCGCACGATCTTCAAGGCGTCCATTCCATCGAGAGCGTTCGCGGCGACAAGGGCCGAATACTCGCCGAGGCTGTGGCCGGCGACGTTCTGCGGTTCCACTCCGGCGGCGCACAGAGCACGGCCGATCATCACGCTCACGACGTAGGTCGACAACTGGGCATTCGCGGTATCGAGCAGCTCATCACCATCGGCGTCGCACAGAAGCCGGCCGACGTCGACGCCGGTCGAATCGGAGGCCTCCTCGACCACGCCCCAGGACGGATGCGCACGCCATGGCACACCGATCTGCGGAGACTGCGAACCCTGCCCCGGAAACACGAAGGCTGTTGTCACGGCCCACGATCGTAGAGTGACTCCGTGACTGCGCCCACCTCTCTCGATCAACTGCTCGCCCATGAAGCCGTCAAGGCCACCAAGTACGCCTATGTGCGCTGCCTCGACCAGAAGCGCTGGGACGAGATGGCTGAGCTCTTCGTTCCCGACGCGACCGCCGATTACAGCGGCGGCAAGTACCACTACGAAGGCCGTGAGGCGATCGTAGCCTTCATGGTGAAGAACATGGACCGTCCCGCGTTCCACACCTCGCATCGGATGCATCATCCCGAGATCGACCTGGTCGGTCCCACCGAGGCGACCGCCATCTGGGCCATGGAGGACGTGAACGTCGACGCCGAGTGGGACTTCTATCTCACTGGAGCCGGCTTCTACGACGATCGGTACCGTTTGG
>JAFNGP010000245.1 GCA_017885175.1 bacterium | reverse complement strand
GAGAAGACGCCGTCCGTCGCGATCATGATCCGCTTCGCGCCGGCCGTCTTCGCCTCGATGAGCCTGGCGCGGAGATCCGCCATGTCGTTGTTGTTGTACCGGAAGCGCTTCGCCTTGCAGAGCCTGATGCCGTCGATGATCGAAGCGTGGTTGAGCGCGTCGGATACGATCGCGTCGTCCTCGCCGAGGAGTACCTCGAAGAGGCCGCCGTTCGCGTCGAAACACGAAGAGTACAGAATCGCGTCCTCGGTTTCGAAAAACTCGGCGATCCGGCGCTCGAGCTTCTTGTGAATATCCTGCGTCCCGCAAATGAACCGCACCGAGGAAAGCCCGAATCCCCGCGTACGCATGGCCTCGCACGCCGCGGCGGCGAGATCCTTGTTGTTCGAGAGGCCGAGATAGTTGTTCGCGCAGAAGTTGAGAACCTCCTGCCCCGATTCAACCCTGATCGCGGGCCGCTGCTCGGTGACGATGACCCGCTCCGTCTTGTAGAGCCCGGCGTCCTTGATCTCCAGAAGTGTCGCTTGAAACTCCTTCTTCAGCTTTTCCGTGTACATCGGCGTCCTTTCATGAGAGCAGCCCCTGCACGTGCTTCGCTCCGAGCACCCGGATCATATCCTCCGTCATCGCCGCGAGATTGAAATCGGGGCTCCAGCCCCACTCCTCGCGCGCGGCGCTGTCGTCCATGTAGTTCGGCCACGAATCGGCGATACGCTGCCGCATGGGATCGACGCGGTAATCCATCGTGAAGCCCTCGATATGCTTCCGGATCTCCGCGGCGAGCATCTCGGGAGTGAAATGCATGGCGGTGACGTTGAACGAATTCCGATGCTTCAGCTTCGCCGGATCGGCCTCCATGACGCCGATCGCGGCCTTGATCGCGTCGGGCATGTACATCATGTCGAGCGAAGTGCCCTGCTTGAGAAAGCAGGTATATCTTCGCTCCTTGATCGCCGCATAGAAGATCTCCACCGCGTAATCCGTCGTTCCGCCCCCGGGGAGGGTTCCGTTCGAGATGATGCCGGGGAAACGCACGCCGCGCGTATCCATCCCGAATCGCTTGAAGTAATAATCACAGAGGAGCTCTCCCGCCACCTTCGTCACGCCGTACATCGACTCGGGCCTCTGGACGGTGTCCTGGGGCGTTCCGTCCTGCGGCGTCGACGGCCCGAAGGCTCCGATCGAGCTCGGAAAGAACAGGCTGCATTTGTTCGCCCGCGCGGCGTCGAGAACGTTGAGGAGGCCCATCATATTGATGTCCCATCCCTCGCGCGGTTTTCTCTCCGCGACCGCCGAGAGGAGCGCTGCGAGATGGTAAATCGTGTTGACCTTGTACTTTTGAACGACCGCTTCGACATTCTCGATCTTGAGCACGTCGAGCAGGGCGAACGGCACGTCGCCCGAAAGCTTCTTCTTCGTGTCCGGCTGAATATCCGTCGCGATCACGTTATCGGCGCCGTAGCGATCCTTGAGACCGAGCGTCAACTCCGAGCCGATCTGTCCGAGGGCTCCGGTGACGAGGACTCTTCGTGCCGTGTGTGTGCCCATACCGTTACTTTGCACCCCCTGCTTTGACGACGGTGAGAGCTTTCTCGGCCGCGGCGAGGAGCGCCTCCGCCCCGACCGGGGAACCGGTCGCGTTCTTCATCCAGAGATCGGGCGCCACGCTGCCGAACGTCGCCATGCGCTCGAACTCGGGCCCGACGCTGCCGGCCTCTTCCATGCGAGCCTCTACTTGATTGGCGATGAGATGTCCGATCGGGTAATCGGGCAGATAGAGGGACGAATCGATCATGTGCGAATAGACGCCGAGCAGAATGACGTCCTTCGTCTTGAATACCGGCGCGAAGTACTTGTTCCACATGTCGATCGATATGCGGATCACGGCGTTCTTGAGCTCCGCAGGCGTCGCCTCGGGATGATCGTACATCCAGCGCCAGACCTCCATATCGATGAGCGAAACGGCCGAGATCTCATAGGCGCCCCAGAAGTCGTTCAGCGTCTTGAGCGCCGCCGCCGTCTCGTCGCGCTTCACGTCGAGCCCGAGAATCTCGAGATCCCGGGCCTGGAAAACGAAAGCGAACCCCTCCGTGAACGCGGTGTTCGGCACGCCCTGGAGAAGCGTGTAATCGACGTCGTTGATCGAGAGAACCTGCTCGACGTTGTGTCCGAGCTCGTGGACGGCGATATTGAATCCCTTGTAATCCATTCCGTTTTTCCCGATGCGGGTGCGCAGGTGCGCCGTGGCGCCGCGCATGCCCCCTCCCGCCGCGTGCCCCGATCCCCGCGCGGGATCGACCGCGATGTACTTCGCGATGTTCGCCGCGCGATCGCTCGAAAAACCGAGCTTCACGAGAATGTTCGGAATATCCTTTTCGAACGCCGCCGCGTCCGGATATCTCTGCGCGACGATTCTGTCGAGCTCTTCCTGGGAGCTCGAGCTTTTCGCCCTGAACCCGTTGTACCAGATATCGAACGGCTCGAGCTTGCGTCCGAGGCGTTCCTCGATGAGCTTCGCCACCTTCGGCACGAGGGGCGACGAAACGACCTGGACGAGCATCTCCTTCACGCGCGCTTCGGGAATCTCGCGGTTCTCGTCGAAGCGCCGCGCGATGAGGGTGGGCGCGGTCGGCGAGTAGGGGTCCACGAGACGGGCCGCCTTGAACGTGCTGAGCAGAATCGCGTACCGCGTGTCCGGCTCGGGGCTGTTCGTGACGTTCGCCGGAATCGGCGCGTCGCTTTCGAAGTCCTTCACCGCCGCCGGTTTCACCTCGTTCGTGTACGGGTTCCAGTCGACGCCGGGATTGTCGACGACCGCCGCGGGAATCGTCTGGGTGATGATCCGTTCCATCACCTGCCGTATCATGCGCTGCTTGGCGGGTCCGTTCTTTGTGTCCTGATAATTCGCCTTGAGCTCGTCGCGAAGATTCCAGTGCGAAAGGAGCTTCATCTTCGCGGGGAAGAGCCGATTCCCCTTCGCGTCCACGAGGTGATGCATCCAGACGTTGTAGCCCGAAATGTACCGGTCGGCCCCGGAAGTTATCTTCGCGACCTCGAGGTTCACGTCCGCGGGAATGCGCTTGGAAAATCGCTGCGCGAGGCGAGCTTCGGCCCACTGCCGCCTCGACCACTTCGCGCCGTCCGTGAGGCGCTGATCGAGGGTGGTGAGCGGATAGTTGAGCAGAACGACGAACGCGATCTTGTTCTGGAAGAAATCGTCGCCGACGTGAGCCGAGGGATCGTACCCCGCGAAGACCTCGTCGACGGGGAGAATCGGCCCTATGTCGAGATCGGTCTGCCACCTGAACGCGAGGCCGATCTCGGTCATGTGCCCGCTCAGCTTGTCGAGAAGGCCCTCGAAGCGGTCGAACAGCGCCACGCGCGTCTTCTCGTCCCCGGCGAAATTCTGAAGCACGAACTCCTCGAAAACAGCCGCGTCCCCGTCCCCGGCGCGCCAGAACCGTCCGACCTGCTCCATGCCCCGGAGGGCGTCGGCCCGCACGGCCTCGCCGTATTTCGCGACGAGCTCGGTCTCGAGCTTCGCGATCGAGCCCTTCATCCAGGCGGGCGCCGCAACCTGCGCGTGTGCTCCACTCATGCCGCACAGAATAACGGCAATCGCGACGAGAGTGCAAACTGCTTTTTCCCGTGAACCGTTCATTGGACGCTCCTTGTGCATCGGTGGACCTTGCGGAAAACCGGGAATTGAGAATCCTCGTATTGACAGAATCGCGAACCGATTCGATTGCGTTTATATTGGCGTCCCCAACG
>JAFNGP010000244.1:3666-5251 GCA_017885175.1 bacterium | reverse complement strand
GGCTCAGGGACCAGCGCTATCTCGACCTCGCCGCCGCGGCGAGCGCGCAGATCGCGGACGAGGCATGGGCGCGCTACGGAGGGCACCGGTCCTTCGCGGGCTGGTATCTCCCGCAGGAGCTCCGGGACGCCCACTATACCCCGCAGATGATCGGCTCCCTGCGCACCTTCTTCAAAGGGCTCGGCGACCATTGCCGCGCCCTCTCGGGCGGCAAACGAGTCTTGATCTCTCCCGCGATGTCTGGACTCATCGCTCCCGATCTCTTCGGACGCATCTACACATCCCTTCTTCTCGGCTCGGGAATCGACGTCGTGATATTCCAGGACGGCGTCGGCGCCCGGGGCTGGGACAAGGACCTGGAGCGTCGCGTCGTCCCGTACTTCGGCGCGATGCGCGCCGCCTGCCGGACCGCGGGGGTCGAGCTGTGGTCGGACATCGAGATCTTCCGGCACACGGAGAAGCCTTCCGTATCGGCTCCCGCGTCGATCGAGCGCATCAAGCGGCAGATCGCCGCCGAGTCGCCGTTCGTGAGCGCCTTCGTCATGTTCGATTTTTTCCACTACATGAGCCCCCGTCGCGGCGACGCGCAAAAGAAGCTCTACGAGGATTACCTGCGCGAGCTCGAGTCTTCCGCCGGCCCTTCGCGCTAGCGGGGGGCGTCCGGTTCCGGGCGGCAGCGGGCGGCCGGAGCCGCTGTTGACCGCGCGATTCCGTTGTGTTATATTGCACTCCGTATTTCTGCCCGCTTTTCATCGAGAGGTCGCCCTGCAGCGCAGAGGCCCTCTTTTGGTAAAGTAGCAACATGAACAAACGGAGGTGCCCGGTGATCACAAGCATCCCCAAGATCGAGATGCCGAAAAACGAGCCGATCTACGCGTACGGCCCCGGCTCGAAGGAGAAGGCCGAGCTCAAGGCGAAGCTGAAAGAGCTCAGCCGCAAGAAGATCGACATTCCGTGCGTCATCAACGGACGGAACGTCCGCACGGGAAAAACGGGCCTCTGCGTCATGCCCCACGACCACAAGCACGTGCTCGGCACGTACCACAAGGCGGGCAAGCGCGAGGTCGAGGCCGCGATCANNCTGCCGTGGGAAGCCCGCGCGGCCGTGTTCCTGAAGGCGGCGGACCTTCTCGCCGGCGAGTACCGCGCGACGCTCAACGCCGCGACGATGCTCGGCCAGTCGAAGACCGCGTTCCAGGCCGAGATCGACTCGGCCTGCGAGCTCATCGATTTCTTGCGCTTCAACGTGTACTTCATGAGGACGATTCTCGCCCAGCAGCCCGAATCGGCTCCCGGCATCTGGAACATGAGCGAGGCGCGGCCGCTCGACGGCTTCGTATTCGCCGTGACCCCGTTCAACTTCACCGCGATCGCGGGGAACCTGCCGACCGCTCCGGCCATCATGGGCAACACCTGCGTGTGGAAACCCGCCTCGAGCGCGGTCTACTCGGCNNTCGGTCGTCGGCGACCTCGTGCTCACGCATCCGGATCTCGCGGGCGTTCACTTCACCGGGAGCACCTCGACGTTCCAGAAGATGTGGGAAACGATCGGCACCAACATCAAGAGCTACAACCAGTATCCGAG
>JAFNGP010000244.1:2233-3591 GCA_017885175.1 bacterium | reverse complement strand
GTCAAGAAGATGCTCCTCCACGAGATCTCGACGATCAAGATGGGCGATCCGGCGGACTTCCGCAACTTCATGACCGCCGTGATCGACAAGGCGGCCTTCGAGAGCATCAAGGGGTATATCACCTACGCGAAGCGCTCGAGCGGCGCGAAGATCATCGCGGGCGGCGGCTGCAGCGACCGCAAGGGCTACTTCATCGAGCCGACCGTGATCGTGGCGAAGCGGCCGGACTTCAAGACGATGCGCGATGNNGCCCCGTGCTCACGATCTACGTCTATAACGACAGCCAGCTCGAGAAGACGCTCGGCCTCGTGGGAACGACGTCGCCGTACGCGCTGACCGGAGCAATCTGGGCGCAGGACCGCGCGGCACTCGTCATGATGACGGAGGCGCTCCGNNGCAACTTCTACATCAACGACAAGCCAACGGGCGCCGTCGTGAACCAGCAGCCTTTCGGCGGGAGCCGCGCGTCGGGCACGAACGACAAGGCGGGGAGCCTTCTCAACATGATCCGCTGGACGAGCCCGCGGACAATCAAGGAGACATACTGCCCGCCGGAGAACTACCGCTACCCGTTCATGTCGGAAGAATAGGCTTCGTATTCGAGGCGGTAAGCGAAGAGGCCGGGCCCTTTCGGGTCCGGCCTCTTTCTTGTATTACCAAGCACCGTTAGCGGGTGGCGCCGATGGGGTCCCCGCGCGGGGCGCAGCGAGTTCGGCGAGCGAACACGCGCGGGGTGCAATCGGCGACAGGACCCGCGTTACGCCGCGCGCTTCGCCGCGAGCTCGGCGAGGACCGCCTTGAGGAGCGTCCAGAACTTCTCGACCGACGGCATATTGACGCGCTCGTCGGGCGAGTGCGGATGCTCGATCCAGGGCCCGATCGAGATCATGTCCATGCCGGGGAATTTCTCGCCGATGATGCCGCACTCGAGACCGGCGTGGATCGCTTTCATTTTCGGCTCAACGCCGAACTCCCTGAGGTGCACCGCCTTCACGACGGCCAGAAGCTTCGAGTCGAGGTCGGGCTTCCAGCCGGGATATGGCTCGTTCTCCTCGACCGAGGCGCCGGCGAGCTCCGCCGTCGAGCGAATCCGGTCGCGGAGCGCCTTGAGCGCGCTCGCCACCGAGCTCCTCGTCGAGAGCCCTATCACGACCTCGTTTCCGCCGGTCGCGATCGTCGCGAGGTTGTTCGAAGTCTCGACGAGCCCCGGGATGTCGTAGCTCATCGTCGCGACGCCGTGCGGCAGCGCGAGGAGAAGGTTCAGGAGCGACTTCTGGGACCGTCCCTCCATGACGCGGACGAACGAGCGGTCGGACGGCTCGAGCCTGACGACGAGGTTGACCTCGCGGCGTCCGAGC
>JAFNGP010000244.1:0-2156 GCA_017885175.1 bacterium | reverse complement strand
GAATGGCCGCCCCGGAGCCCCGTCACCTTGAGAACGAACCCCTTCGTTCCGGCCGGCGCATCGAGAAAATCGACCGGATGCTTGAGGGTCGTATCGCCGCCCCCCGAGCAGCCGATATAAACGGCGCCGAGCTCCTCGCTGTCGAGGTTCATCATCATGCTTCCCTTCACGAAGCCGGACTTAAGCTTTCCGGCGCCCGTGAGCCCGACCTCTTCGTCCACGGTGAAGAGGAGCTCGAGCGGCCCGTGGACGACGTCTTTGGAATCGATGATCGCAAGGGCCGCGGCGAGCCCGATGCCGTTATCCGAGCCGAGCGTCGTGCCCTTCGCCTTGAGCCATTCCCCCTGGAACTCGAGCTGTATCGGATCCTTGGAGAAATCGTGCTGAACATCCGAGTTCTTCTCCCCCACCATGTCTATGTGCCCCTGAAGCACGACGGTCGNNCCCTTTCCCTTCGCGTAGGCGATGAGGTACTCGGCGAGCTTCGCCTCCTGCCCCGAGCAGTGAGGAATGCTCCTGATCTTGTCGAAATGTTTCCACAGATTCTTCGGTTCCAGACCGCTCAGAGACATTGCGTCGACCTCCTTGAAATTGATTCTTGCGCAAGAATCGTCTATTATAGGGACCTGTCGCCAAACGGTCAAGTGCTCATATGCGAAGGAGGCTTTGGTGGTTCACGAAATACCCGTCCGCACACGCTCGCGAAACGAGCTCGTCGACATTACGGGCAGCGTCCGCGAAATCCTCGAGCGGAGCGGGGTGCAGGAAGGGATCTGCCATATCTACGTCCCCCACACGACCGCGGCGGTCACCATCAACGAGAAGGCGGACCCGAACGTCGCCCGGGACGTCGCGGAAATGCTCTCGAGACTGATTCCGGAGGGTGAAGGATACCGGCACGCGGAAGGGAACTCTGACGCGCACGTCAAGTCCTCCCTCGTGGGCGTTTCGGCGTTCGTGCCGGTGAGCGGCGGGGACCTCCTCCTCGGCACGTGGCAGGCGATTTTTTTCTGTGAATTCGACGGTCCGCGCACGAGGCGGTGTCACGTGCGGATCCTGGGACAAAAAAATGCCGCCTGACGTGAACCCCAGCTCCATTTGGTGTGGAAAGCGATCCTAAGGGACTCTCACCGGAGCGTTGAAGGTTCTATCCTGTTTCCAGGNNGTCAGGCGGCAAACCCTTCATCAGACTTCTTGTTGGTATGGACTAACCGCTAGTCTCTACCTCCTGATATAAGTTCTTATTTTAAAATTCTTCTTTTCTTGCCTCAGAGATGCCCTTAGTCCCTAGAAAGTCTACAACTCAACTATACCGAATACCGCAAGACATAACAATAAGTAGAAATCCTCATTTTCGCCCGTCCACCCCTTATACGATTTCGGGACAAGATACGTTCCCGATCATGTTTCGACAAGCTTAATTTTGATCGCATATCTTACGAGCCCGGCCGTATCGTGGATGTCGAGCTTCTCCATGATATTCGCGCGGTGGTTCTCGACCGTCTTCTTGCTGATGAAGAGCNNCTCGTCAGCTGGCTGAACTCGTCCGCCTTCTTGCCGCGCTTCGTCATTTTGACGTACGAATCGATCAGGCCCTGAGGGAAATTCGAGCTCAGATATGTCTCTCCCCTCATAACCGCCTTTATCGCGGTCATGAGCTCTTCGAGCGGCGCCTCTTTCACGAGATATCCCTTGGCGCCGGCCTCGAGCGACTTATAAACGTACTGCGGCTCGTCGTGNNCGCCTCGATGCCGCCGAGACGCGGAAGCGCCACGTCCATGATGACGACCTGGGGGGAAAGCTCCTTGACGATCTTCACCGCTTCGAGCCCGTCCCCGGCCTCCCCGATGACCTCGATGCCCCTCCCCTCGAGAAGGGGCCGCAATCCCTCGCGGACGATCGTATGATCCTCCACGATGACGATCCTGATCCTCTCAGTCATTGTCCGCCCCTATCGGGATTCTCACCCGCACCTTCGTGCCTTTTCCCGGCGACGATTGTATATGGAAGGTACCTCCCATATACTCGACCCTTTCCCGCATGCTCACGAGCCCGAGCCCTCTTGTCTTGGTTTTCGCCTTTTGTTTCGAAATCCCCCGGCCGTTGTCTTCTATCTCCATTATAGCATACGGATAGCCCTTTGTCAGCGAAATCGA
>JAFNGP010000243.1:4842-5665 GCA_017885175.1 bacterium | reverse complement strand
CCACATCGTGTTCACGTTGAATCCCCCGGGGTTCAACTGCGAAGACGCGATAGCCGCATAGCGGTTGACCGCGCTCTTCACCGGATAGCTCGCCGCGTACTTGCCGTTCGCCGTCTTGTCGAGCACGTCGAAGCTGTTGATGACGAAGCATCCGCCGTACGCGTAGAACTTGTCGGGAACACCAGCATGGACAAAGATACCGGCATCGGCCTCGCCCGTGATGAGCGGCGTTACCGTTCCGCCGCCCGTGCGGCCGCCGGTTGCTTCGAAGTAGCTGTCCGCAACGAAGTCGACGCCGCACCAGGTGCTCAGAAGGGTGAGCGCCGGCGTGGATGCGAGCGCCTCCAGGTTATAAGCGACGCCGTCGCCGCAGACCCAGAGCCCGCATACGTGCTCGGACTGCTCGAACCAGTTGATGAGCATCGTGCAGTCGTTCGACTTGTCGCTGTTGACCGTACCGTCGCTGATCGTGATGGTTCTGAGGTCGCCGCTGTCCCATACGATCTTGTTGTACCAGTCGACGAGCTGCTTGGTCTTCGCGCGGCTTCCCGGTCCGTTCGAGACGCCTGAAGTCGGGCCGTTCACGTCATACTTGTCCACGTTGTTGTTCGGCGGAGCAAGCACGGCGTCGAACACCGGCATCCAGTACTGCTCGACCGAGCCAACGAACGAGCCGCGGCCCGAGCAATCGTCGACAAAGAGAACATCCGAGTTCTTCGTCGGGAGGCAGGTCCACTCGAAGTACGGAGCGCGCGAACGCGCCCAACGCGGCAGCGCCGTCTCGACGCCTGCAACGTCCTTCGCGGTGAAGTAGTACTCGATC
>JAFNGP010000243.1:690-4797 GCA_017885175.1 bacterium | reverse complement strand
CGGGCCCGGTGATGACAAAGCCCGCGAGCGAGGCGCCGAAGAGGGCCGGCTTGCTCGGGGCGGGACCGATGTAGGAGGCCTTCACGTGCAGGTACACGGCCGGGCCGCCGAACGTCGGGTCGGTGGCGATGCCGCCGCCGAGGAGGGACGTGGCGTCGCACACGATCGAGTCGCCCGGACGGATGACCGGGTTGTCGTTCGTGTTGATGTCGTTCGCCACATCCGCGCGGACGAAGCTCTCGAGCGTAAACTCGGTCTCGGGGAAGTTATCCTGGAAGAAATCCAGGTCGCGATAGCTCCACTGAGGACCCGAGGTTTTGTAGCGGTAGAAACGGACGTTGTCGATCCAGGGCGACGGCGTATGAGCGGCGCAGTTGCCCTGCACGAGGTACCACACGTCGCACATGTCGGTAACGCCCATGCCGATCTGTATCGGATCGTTGCTGCCGAGAAGATCGCCGATGGCTTCGCCCGTGTAGATGTAGTCCATGTCGCCGCCGTAATAGACGAAGTTGCGGTCCTTCCACTGTCCCGGGCAGCCGGCGACGATCATCCGCACATGCCACTGGTAGAACACGAGGTTCGCGAGCGGAATGTCACGGTAGACCGTGAAGCGGAGAAGGGCGCCGCCGAGGAGCGGAAGGTCCCCAACGGGAATCGTGCCGTTCTGAACGCTGTTGCAGCTAAGCGAATACTTCGTCATGTCGATCACCGGCGATACGGCGATTTCGTTCTGGCACGGGGCGGTGAGGCCGCCGGGGCCCATGCAGAACGGAGTGTCGTAAAGGCCGGGATAGCTCGAGCTCGGGTTCGGAGAACCGAGGAAGTACACGAGCTGAGTGGCGAAGTTGTCGCCGCACGGATCCTTGTCGGTCAGGTTGTTCTTGAGACCGGCATAGGCACCGAACGCCGATTCGGGAGCACCGATCCAGATGCCGGCGGTCGTTGCGCCGACAGCCGCGCTCTCGAAGTTCTCGTAGTTGCTGAGAACGGCGTTATCGACGACGCGGATGCTGTCGACGATGCAGCCGCCGTCGGTGTTGTAGAGGCCGTCCTGATCGCTCCACGCGCCGTCGGCGGTGAAGTGGAAGCGAAGCTTCGTCCGCGCCTGCGTGAGCGCGATAAAGTAGGAAGCAACGGTATCGCCGGTACCGGTGTACTCGGCGACCATCTGCCAGTTGCCCCCGCCCGCGTCGTATTCGACTCTCGTGAAGTCGTAATCCGGCTCGGAGTCATAGTACATCTTGAAGGAAAGCGTTATCGAACCGACGAAGCTGAAGCCATTCGTCTTGAGCATCTGGTTCCAGCCGTTGCCGTAACCAGGAGCGTCGTACCACGAGCAAAGGTACGGATCGGTCGTGCTCGGACGGGCGCCGCACCACATGGACTTTGATCCCTCGAGGGGAACGAGGCCGCCGTAGCTGCCCCCGCCGAGTCCGGCGAAGTCGTCGACGTGGAAGAATGTGCCCCTCTGAGCTGTTTCATCCGATCTGGTCCAACCCTGCCAATTCATCTGCTCGAACGTGTACCACACGAGGCAGTACGTATCCACGGCAGCTTCCTCATAGAGGCCGCGAAGGCCCGGGTCGCTGAGCTCGGAATTTTCGCTCTCCGACCAGGCCTGTGCGGGACGCAAACCGGGATTCGCCACATCGCGTGCAGCGACCGAGCCGATGAGCAGGGCTACGAAGCAGACGCCTAGTAAAAGTACTAGTGCCTTTTTCATTCTTGTTTTCCCCCCATCGTTAAGAAAACAACTTGAATCGACGCACAACGAATTCTGGAATCTCGAAGAGCAAAGTGCTGAACCCCCTTTACATCGAATCTCTTTCTGTTCATCACCTCGCTTTCTTCGATTCGACAAGCTAAGCAGGGCATCATCCGTCAGAGTTGCTAAACTTTCTTTGTCGAGTAAGCCTGGCTCTCCAACGGCGGTGGGGGTTGTAACCCCGCTCGATAAAGGAGGCCGTCCTCTCGGACAATCCTCCACTCTGCTTTCGAGACAGTTAGGATTGTAGCACAGGATTCGAGAAAATGTCAAGCGGGAATTTCGCTTCGATATTGAGGAGTTTCCGATAGTTACGAACGGCGCGGACCGGCTCCGCCCGTCATTCTCCGGCTATTTGGGCAAAACCGCAGAATAGCATAATGACTCTGTAACTGCTTGCCAGAAAGCCTATTCTGTTATCTCTTATTTTTTCATCTTCACAATTTACCAGAACGTCTTCGAAGAATTTATTAATGTATGGCACAATTCCTTTGAGAATGCCGATGGAATGCTGCGTCTGGCCTGATCGCCTGGCATCGAGAAGTCTCCCGCAGGCAAGCGACATCTCGTCGTTCAGTTTCTTCTCGGCGTCGACGAGGAAGAGCTCCGAGGAGAATCCGAGGTCGGCCTCCCGCCGGGCGGAAAACGCCTCGAGCGCGTTAAGCCCCGCGTCCTCGGTGTATCCGTCCCTGAGCGTTCGCGGAATGATGTTCGTCACGCGCTTCATCGCAAGCACGAACGCGGAGAGCTCCCCGCTCTTTCTCAGGCCCGCGAGCTCGTCCGCCATATCCTTGACCGCGTGCGGATACTCCCAGGGAGATGCGAGCACCGCCGCCGCGAGATCGTGATCGACGCCCTCCCCGCGGACGATCGTGTTGAGCCGCTGCGCGTAGAATTCACGAAGCCGCGCGAGGAGCTCCCCGCGGCCGCCGGGAGAATCCTTCAACGCGTCCGCAAAGAGCCCGATGCTCCGGTCGAGCGCCTTCGGAAGCGCGAGCGACGACCGCCGCGCGATGAGAATTCGCAGCGCCCCCATCGCGTGTCTGCGGAGCGCGTAAGGATCCTGAGAGCCGGACGGTTCGAGCCCCATGACGAAGCACCCCGTGATCGTGTCGATCTTGTCGGCGAGCGCGAGAAACGCGCTCGTTTCGCCCCGCGGCATGCGGTCTCCCGCGAACCGCGGCAGGTAGTGCTCGTAAATCGCCTCGGCGACCTCCTCATCCTCGCCGGAGACGCGGGCGTACTCGCGGCCGATATATCCCTGGAGCGCCGTGAATTCCTTTCCGTCCTTCACCATCTCGCTCGCGAGATCCGCCTTCGCGAGCAGCGCCGAGCGCCGGATGCATCTCGCGAGCTTCTCCTCCGCGATTCCCGACGCCGAAGCCATCCAGAGCGCGAGCGCCTCGATCCGCGAGGCTTCCGAGCCCCTCGAGCCAGACGATTGACCCGAGCTTGCCCGCCATTTTCTCGAACGGCGCGGACGTGTCTTCCCGGTAGTAGAAAACGGCGTCGTCGAGCCTCGCGCGAAGCACCCGCTCGTAGCCCTTCGCGATGAGCTCGGGGCCGCGGCGCGCGCCGTCGGCGAAGGCGACGAAATGCGGCACGAGCTCCCCGCGCGGACCGGCTACCGAAAAATAGCGCTGGTGGCTCTTGAGCGCGGTGACGATGACCTCGCGCGGGAGCGCGAGGAACGCCTCGTCGTATCTTCCCGCCATCGCGACGGGGGATTCGAGGAGGTTCGCGACGATGCCGCCGAGCTCTTCGTCCTCGACGAGCGCGCCCCCCTGCGAGCGGGCGCACGATATCGCCGCCGAGCGGACGGCGTCGCGCCGCGCGGCGGGTTCGAGAACGATCCCGCTCGTGCGCATGAGCGAGAAATAGTCATCCACCGACTTCACGGGAATCGTTTTCTCGAAAAGCGGGGAAAGACGCGTACGCCGGCCGGCGACGAGCCCGCCGGCCTTCACTCTCACGACCTCCGACCCGAAGAGACACATGATCCAGCGGACCGGACGGGCGAATCGCATGCCGCCGGAAGTCCACCGCATCGTTTTCGGCGAGCGGATCGCCTGGATCCATTCGGGAAGACGCGCCCTCATGATCGACGCGGTCGATTGCCCCTTGATCCGCTTGACGACGGCGAGGTAGGCTCCCTTGGGCGTCTCGACGCGCATAAGAGCGCTCGAAGGCACGCCCTGCGATTTCGCGAAACCCTCCGCCGCCTTCGTGAAGCTCCCGTCCGGGGCGACGGCGATCTTCACCGGGGGCCCCACGATCTTCTCCTCCGCGTTCTCCTGTTTCACGGCGAGGCCGCGCGCGAGAAGAACGATGCGCTTCGG
>JAFNGP010000243.1:491-679 GCA_017885175.1 bacterium | reverse complement strand
ATCCTTCTTCACGTCCGCTCCTTTGCGCCGGCGCGCGCGCGGGCGAGCAACGGAAAACCGAGCCGCTCGCGATCGGCGACGTAGGCCTCGGCCGTTTGCCGGGCGACATCCCTGATACGGGCGATGTAGCTCGTCCGCTCGGATACGCTCACCGCTCCGCGGGCGTCGAGGATGTTGAAGATATGCGA
>JAFNGP010000243.1:0-480 GCA_017885175.1 bacterium | reverse complement strand
GAGCGGCACGTCCGCCTTCTCGAAGTTGAACCGGCTGAATTCCCGTTCCCCTTCGCGGTTGAGGTCGCCCCAGGTCACGCCTCCCCCCCACTCGACGTCCATGATGTCGTCGACTCCCTGGAGGTACATGCAGATGCGCTCGAGCCCGTAGGTGATCTCCGCCGAGACGGGATCGAGCTCCATCCCTCCCGCCTGCTGGAAGTAGGTGAACTNNTCCCAATCGTCCTCGACGAGCCGGATGTCGTGCGCCTTCGGATCGATCCCGAGGGCGGTGAGGCTCTTGATATAGAGCGGAAGGACGTTCTCGGGAGCGGGCTTGAGAATGACCTGGTACTGGTTGAATTGCTGCACGCGATTCGGATTCTCGCCGTACCGCCCGTCCGTGGGTCGCCGGGACGGTTCCACATAGGCCACCTTCCAGGGCTCCGGCCCGCGCGCGCGCAGGCACGTCGCCGGATTGAACGTGCCGGCGCCCACCTC
>JAFNGP010000242.1:8715-9139 GCA_017885175.1 bacterium | reverse complement strand
AGATGCCGGGGCAGAACCGATTCGTCGTAGAAGCAGTCGCCGGCGAAATTCGCGTATACCTCGCGCAGGTGAAAGACGACGGTGAACGAATCGGGCGTCTCCACGCGATCGACGACGTCCCATCCCTGCCGCGTCTCGACGTTGATGTCGGGATGCATCATGACCTCGTAGCTGAACTTCGCGTCGTACGAAGTGACGGGAACGCCGTCGTGCCACCGGGCGTCCCTCCGGATACGATATGTGTAGGTGAGATAATCGCTCGAGATGCCCCCGTTCTCGACGGTCGGTATCTCCTCGATGAGATCGGGAACGAGCTCCAGGCGGTCGTTGTATTTCACGAATTTGCTGAAAATGAGGTTGCATACGTAGACGGAGGCGACCATGGAGTTTACAGCCTCGTTGAGAATCTCCGGCTCCTGCTGCA
>JAFNGP010000242.1:0-8658 GCA_017885175.1 bacterium | reverse complement strand
ATGCTCGCACGCCGCAACTTCATACGTTCCTCCCGGCGATGGTGACCCAGGTCATACTCTCCCGGCCAAATCTGAAGCATTGTTAATGCCAGTATGCAACTCGCTATTACAAAATGAATTAAAAATTTACCGGTTGCGGCCGGGCGCGGATAGGGTTTACATTTATATCAGCCGAACGGCTCTTTCACGGGCCGGAAGGAATTGGTGAGCGAACGTGTCCTTCAGAATCGACCATGCAGCCTCATCGGCCGGCCTTGAATCCCGGGCAAGAATCATCTATTTGCTTATTACATTGCCTGTTATGACAGTCTTGTCAGGTTTCGCATCAAACGCCTCTTCCGCCCTTCAGCCCGGCTGGCAGGCGGAGGTCCGCCTCACGAACGACGCCGCGACGTCCTTCACGGCGCCCAACAACGCCAAATGGCTCGCCGTCGATCTCGACGGAAATCTGCACGTCGTATGGCTCGACGACCGGGACAGGAATTTCGAGATCTACCACAAGATGAGGACCGGAGGCATCTGGACCGCCGACGAGCGGGTCACGAACGATGCCGCCTATTCGGCGAGACCGAACCTCGCGGTCGACGCCGAGGGCTGGCTGCACCTCGCATGGAACGACGAGCGCGACGGCAACAAGGAGATCTATCACAACATGTGGGCCGGCATGTGGGGCCCGGATCAGCGGGTCACGCAGAGCGCGGGAGAATCGTTCGGCTCGGCCATGGCCGCCGAGGCCGATACGGTTCACATGGTCTACATGGAGGACGTTTCGGGAAATCTCCAGATACTCTACCGCGCTTTCAAGAACAACAAATGGACCGCGGCGGTTCCTCTCACGAACGTCGCGACGGGGAACCGCATGGTTCCGACGATTGACATCGGCCCGGGCGGAACGCTTCACGTCGCGTGGTGGGACACGCGGCAGGATACGCTGATCGGGAAGATCTACCATCGGGAAAGATCGGGAGGCGTCTGGCTCGACGAGGAGCCGCTCACCGATCCGGAGAACAACGCGATGCGCCCGAGCATCGCGGTCGACGACAGCGGATTCGTGCACGTCGCTTGGATCGACAAACGGGGATCGTTCGAGCAGATCTACTACCGCCGGCGCGGCCCGGCCGGTTGGGAGAACGAGATCGCGCTTACCAGCGACGCGGCGACTCACTATCACCCGAGCGTGGACGCCGCGGGAGGGGAAGCCGTTCTCGCCTATTGGCAGAACGTCGACGGCGGCGCGAACTCGGAAATCTATTTCAGGCGGCGCGTCGCGGGGACGTGGACCGGCCCGCTCCGCATCTCGAACGCCGCCGGCGCATCGGAGCTCCCCTGCCTCATCGCCGGGCCGAACCGGAACCTCCACCTCGCCTGGGTCGATTCGCGCGACGGGAACCAGGAGATCTACTACCGCGAATATATCGATCCCGCGAACGGAACGGGCGAAGAGGACGCCGATCCGCTCCCCGCGCCGAACGCCGGCCTCATCATCGCGTCCAGCCCCAATCCGTTCAGCGCCTCAACGAACGTCGAGATCTCCGTGCCCGGCGCGTGCGCGGCGAGCATCAGGATCTACGACGTGACCGGGCGCTGCGTGAGAAACCTGCTCTCGGGAACCGTTTCCGGCGGGACCCACGCGGTCGCGTGGAACGGGACGGACGGCGCCGGGCGAGCGCTCGCGCCGGGCGTTTACTTCGCCGTCGGCAGAGCGGGCAAGATGCGCGTTGAGCGAAAAATCCTTCTCATCAGGTAATCTTGCGCGGGTGGCGGCGATGGGGTCCCCGCGTGGCGCGCAGCTCGCGGTGCGAGCGAGCACGCGCGGGGTAGAATCAGCGGCAGGACCCGCGTTATACGTACGCGTGCAGTCCGCCGAAGAAGAGATTCCCGAGAAACGAGACGATGGCGATCGCGAGTCCCACGATCGCGAGAACGGCGAGCGTTTTTCCGCGCCAGACGCCGCGCACGTTCTGATGGAGCAGCAGGGTATAATAGAGCCAGAGGACGAGCGAACCCGTCTCCTTGGGATCCCAGCTCCAGAATCTTCCCCACGCGTACTGCGCCCATANNAGCGCGCCGATCGTGAAGAGCGGATAGCCGATGCGGAGCGAGCGCGAGATGATCTCTTCGAGAAGATCGCGCGAGGGAAGAAAATCCTTTTCCCCCGCTCCCGCGCGCCGGCGGATCAGGTAAATGATTCCCGCACCCGCCGCCACGACGAACGCGCCCTCCGCGCACGCGGCGAGCGTTACGTGAATGTAGAACCAGTAGCTCTGCAGCGCGGGCATCAGCTGTTTCGACGCGTCCTTCGGAAGGAGCGAGGCGATAACGAGGACAACAAGGAGAACGGGGGAGACGACGATTCCGAGCACCATGCGCCGGAATCGCGCCATGACGACGATGAAGGAGAGCGCGACCGCCCACGACATCGTCACGGCGTATTCATACATGGTCGAGAGTGGTGGATGCGTCGTGACGATCCACCGCGCGGCGAGACCCGCCGTGTGCAGCGCGAACGCGGCGAGAAAGGCGACCGTCGCCGTGACGCCGACTCCGCGTTTGCGGACCGCGGCGTACACGGAGAAGACGAGAAAGGCGGCGAGATACGTCCAGAACGACAGCCAGAAGAATTTCATATCGAGCGCGGATGTCACGATTGTCCTCCCCCTTGACCGATTTCCTTCCGGATCGCCTCGCGCAGATCGGCGAATTCCCGCTCGAAGCTCGCCTTCCAGCGGTGCTCTCCGGCCGCGACGACGATTGCGTCGGGACGGGCGAATCCCTTCACGATCCGCGGATTGCACGCGTACATAAGAAGAAGCCCGAGCGAGGCGGCGGCGAAGCCGGCGAGGAGTACTCCCGCCCCGGGATTGGCGCTCACCTCGAGCCCCGTGTAGTACACGGGCTCGCATCGCGTAAGGACGAGATCGACGGGCGCGTTGAATCGCTTGCTGAAATCCTTGTGGTAGAGAAAGAGCCAGCCGCGTTCCGTATCTCCCCCGCTCGCGACCTCGATCTCGAGGGCCGGGTTCGCGGGAAACGCGCTCGCGGAAAACGCGCCCTCGGGGCCCGTCCGGAAATCGGGAATGAAACGAAGCGCCGTTACGGCGATCGTGCTGTCGCCGATCGCGACGGGCTCGCCGGGAGAGAGATCGAGCGAGCCGCGCGTGCCCTGCTCCCGCAGCGAATAATCGACGCGCGCCCAGGCGAACACGTTCTCGTCGATCGTGAACTCGCTCTGGTAGATACGGCTCCCGCCGACCTTCATCGGATGGTTGACCTCCACGTTGCCGAACGCGACCGCGTTCCCCCGAGCGTCCGCGATCGACACGGTCGACACGAAGCTTCGTATCTCCTGGCGCTCCGTCGTCACGATGTCGAAGTTGTCGACGCGGAGCGTGAGCGAGCTGTCCCGCGGAAACGGAACGGCCGAGCCCTCTTTCACGAACACCGTCTCGCGCCAGCCGGCGTAGCTTCCGATGACCCCGCCGATCGTTATCACGAGCAAGCCCATATGGAAAAGCATGGTTCCCGGCGAACGAAATCTTCCCGAGGAAGCGGCGAACGCGATACCCTCCGCGCCCTCGCGGAAGACCACGCGATATCCCCTCTTCCTGAATAGCGCGGCGATGCGCGAAAAATAGCCGCGGAGCGCATCCGGTTCGATCGATTCGGCGCGCCCGTACCGCTCCGCGAAATGCACGACGGGATCCCTGGCCCCCCGGTCGCCGCTCTCGAGGAGCCGCCAGGACAATTCGAAAGAAAGCCGTTTCGCGCCGAGATCGCCTGAGGCGGCGGGGAGCGAGACGCGCCACGATCTCAGCGAGAGCTGTCTCCATCGCGACACGATGCAGAGAAGCAGCACCGCGAAGAACAAAGCGAGCGCGAAACGATACCAATAAGAGTGAAAAGGATCGTGGAGATGCAGGACCGTGACGATCTTGACGGCGGCGCCCCCCCATGCTTCGCGGAAAAAACCCGTTCTATCGGGAAAATCGGGAGGAACGAGCTCGGTCGCGATCCAGCCGGCCAGGCTCGCGCCGAAAAGAATCGCGATCACGATTCCCCCGAAACGATTCGATATGAAGTTTGCCCCCGCGTCTCCGCGCTTCTCGCTCATACATACTCCCGATCTCCGGCGCGATCCGAACCCTTCGGACGCATTGTACGCGAATCGGGCGTGCGCGCTCAAGAAATTAAGACAAAAGATATTTACTTGGGCGCGGGGAGTGATTATATAGCATGAAATGCGCGGGCGTTCCGCCCCCTTCGGCCGGCGGCGCGCCGCGCGACGAGAGGAATGAAATGGGATCCGCACGATCCGCTTCCGCCGTATCGACCCTGCTCTGCCTCGCAATGATCGCCTCGGGCTGCGCCGGCAGAAAGAACGTCCCGGATTACACCGATACGTACCGGCGACTCGCTTCAAGCGCCGTGAATCTCTATATCCGGATCGAACCGATGCGCGGATCGCGCCTCGGCCTCGCCTCGGCCGATTCGCTCCTCTTTTCCTACTCGAAGGAGGAGACCGGCGGGGCGGTCAAACGCCTGAAGAGCCTCGAATCGCAATTCGCGAAGATACCCGCCGGCCGTCTGAGCGCGGGAGACCTCGACCGCGCGACCGTCATCATCAACTGGCTCCGCGGGACCCGCTTCGCCTTCGAGGTCCTCGATTGCAGCCGGTCGAATCCCCTCCTCTACGCGTGGGCCGCGGAGGAGGCGCTCTGGGTGATGCCCTCGAGGATCGATCCGCCGTACGACGGCGAGCTCGAGGCGTACCGGAAACGCGTTCTCCGCGTTCCCGATCTGCTCGCGAGCGGAGCGGCGAACCTCGAGAATCCCGCCGATTGGCACGTCCGGCACATGATCGAGAAGCTCGACACTTTGGCCGCGAGTCTGCCCCGGCTCGCGCTCCTCGTCGAAACGCGATACGGGGCGCGCCTCGATCGCGAGCTCGACGCCGCGAGACAGGCGATCCGGAGCTTTCGCGAATATGCCGCCTCGACGCTGCTGCCGTCCTCGTACGGGCGCTTGATCATCGGCTCGGAGAATCTCACGAAGATATTCCAGTACGACGAGATGATCAATTCCGATCCCAACATGCTCGTCATCGAGGCGGAGAAGCAGATAAAGCGCATCGCGAGCGAAAAGGCGGCCCTCGCGAAACGCATCGAGTTCGGAAAAACAGACCGGGCGCGAGAGAATCGGCCGAACGGTTCGCCCCCCGCGAATGAACTCTTTGAGGCGAGGGTCGCCCGCCTTCTGGAGGAGCTCAGAGGCTCGAAGGAGCGCCAGGCGCTGCTGGGGAGCCCCCGCGGCGCCGAAGCGACGCTCGCGTATCCCGCCTCTCCCCTCTACGTCTCGCGATCGGCGAAAAGCCCCTGTCTCTCGATCCCTCCCGCGGGGGACGCGATCGCGGCGACGATGACGTCATCGATCTCGACGCCCCCGTGCCGGGTGTTCCTCGCCCTGCCGGCGCCCGCCCGGCGTGAAAGCGACGACGCCCTTCGCTTCGCGCTGCTCCGCGCGGCCCCGCGCATGCTCGATCCGGACAAGCTCCGCTGCGCGGCGAAAGACACCGTTTCCGCGGTCTTTTCGAGCGCGACGTTCGAGGAAGGATGGCGCTGCCTCGTCGTGCAGGAGCTCGCCCAGGACATCAAGAAGGACGATCCCGAACTGTACCTTCTCGTTCTCGAAGACTGGTTGAGACAATACGCCCGATTGATCGTCGTGCTCGCCCTGCACGCGGGAACGATGACCTCGGACGCAGCCACGCAGTATCTCGTCGAGACGCTGACCCTCGAGCCCGGCGAAGCCGCGCGCGAGGTCCTCGCCGCGTCCGTATCTCCGGCTCTCGCGTATCCCGCACTCTCGATGATTCTCGTCGACGAGATGATCAAGAACGTCTCGTACGTCTTCGGATACGACAAGCCGCAGCAGGAGCTCGCGAGAATTCTCCTCGCCTCGAGGGATATTCCTCTTTCGCTGATTGTCCCGAAGACGCAGGCGGATCAGAATTAGAAGGCTTCAGAACGGTAGACGATCTCTCCGCCGAGAACCGTCGCAAGGACCCGGATCAGCGGTATCTCGCCCGGATTCACCGAAAAGATATCGTCCGACAGAACGANNGAAATCGGCGAGCTTCCCCGGCGCGAGCGATCCGGCGACGTCCTCGGCATGAGCCGCCCAGGCGGCGTCCACCGTGAAGGCGCCGACGGCTTCCTTTACCGTGAGCCGCTGCTCGCCCCGCCAGCCTCCCGCCGGCCGTCCCGCGAGATCCTGCCTCGTGACGGCCGCATGGATGCCGAGAAACGGATTGATCGACTCCACCGGAAAATCGCTCCCCCCCGGAATCCTGCTTCCCGCGGCGACGAGCGAACGCCACGCGTACGCCCCCGCGGCGCGCTCCTCGCCGAGGCGTTCCTCGACCCAGGGCATGTCCGAGGTGCAATGGACGAACTGCATCGAGGGTATGACGCCGAGCTTCGCGAATCTCGCGACGTCCTTCGCCGCGATGACCTGGGCATGCTCGACGCGCGGCCTCGCGCCGGGAGCGGGACGCCCGGCGCCGAGCCGCTCGTAGACGTCGAGAACCTGGCGGACTGCGTCGTCCCCTATCGCGTGCACCGCCGTTTGAAAACCCCTCTCGCGCCACGGGAGCATCAGCCGGTACAGGCTGTCGGGCGATTGCATGAGAATGCCCCGGTTCCCGGGATCGTCCGCATAGTCGTCGATGAGCGCGGCGCTCCTCGCGCCGAGAGACCCGTCCGCGTAGAATTTCGCGCCGACGATGCGGAAAAGCTCGTCGCCGCGGCCGGCGCGCGGACCCGCCTCGAGGAAAGGCGCGATCATCGTATCGTCGGACGAGAGATAGCCGGTGATCCTGAAAGGGAGCTCTCCCGCCGCAGAGAGCTCCTCGTACACGGAGACGTCCTCGGCTTCGATTCCCATCTCGTGAACGCCGACGAGCCCCGCGGCGAGACACGCGCGCGCGGCGGCGACCATGAGCTTCTTCTTCTCGTCTCTCGTGAGGGGCGGAATCGACTTCGACACGAGGTTCACGGCGTTGTCGAGGAGGACGCCGGTCGGCTCGCCGCTCGCGTCTCTGAGGATCTTCCCTCCCGCCGGGTCGGGGGTCAGCCGCGAGATCCCGGCGAGGCGAAGCGCGGCCGAATTGACGTACGCCGCGTGCCCGCAGATGCGGACAAGATACACGGGATTGTCGGGTGCGATTCGGTCGAGGGCCGGGCCTTCCGGGTAGCGCGCCCCGGGCCAGTCGTTCTGGTCCCATCCTCTTCCGAGAATCCATTCTCCCTTCCTCACGGAGGGGAGCTTCGCGGCGACCTTCTCGAGTATCTCCTCGAACGAGGCCGTTCCGGCGAGATCGAGCCGGGTGGCCAGCTTGGCGAAACCGAGAAAATGCGCATGCGCGTCGGTGAGCCCGGGGATGACGGCGCGGCCGCCGAGATCGATCGTTCGCGCGCCCGGTCGGAGCCCCTCGAGAAGCTCCCGGGAGCTCCCCGTCCCGATGATACGGCCGCCCCCCACCGAAATCGCCTCGACGACGGGACGCGCCGCGTCCATGGTATGGATCTTTCCGTTGAAATACACCGTTTCCACCGTCGTCCGCTCCTCCTCCCGGGAGAATATGTCCGCTCCGCCGGCGAACGCGCACGGCACCTGGCCGGCGAGGCATGCGCCCGCAAGGAAGGCGCGCAACGTCGAGCTTCTCGCCGCTCGTCCCTGAAATATAACATGGAAAAGGTTCATCGACCCGCCCGCGAATCAGCGGTAGATACTCTTGATCGATCCCCAGCTCGAGCGCTCGACCGCCGCGCCCGAACAGCCGGGGTTGAGCGACGTGATCGCGCCTATGAGCTGGTTGCACGGATTCAGCGTCTTAACGAAGCAGGGGGATGTGGAATGAAGCCAATAGGGACCGGCGGGGGACGCCCAGAAGCAGAACTTCGGGTCCAGGTAAAAATCGTTCACGCCGGCCGTGCAGCCGCCGTAATCGCTCCCGTTATTGAAAAGATCGTTGCAGCCGAGGGTCGCGCCTCCCCCGGAGCATTGCACGCCCGTCGTGCAGCCGTAGACGATCGATCGGGTCATGTTCGTGCTCCCGCCGAGGAATCTCACTCCCGTCCCGCAATGCACGATCGTCTCGTTCTGAAGAACGACCGACCCTGCCTGCACGTCGATGCCGATACCGCACGAATCGACGATGCTGTAGGTGAATTGCGGAGAAGACGCGCCCGCCACCGTCATGCCTTTATTGCACGCCTTCAGCGAGACGAATTGAACCGCGGGAGAGGCGTTTTCGACGGCGATCGCCGTACCGAAGCCCCTGATAACGAGGCTCTTGAGCGCGCCTCCGGTGGCGCTTCTGAACGTGAAGCACGTTCCGATCCCGATCGACGGCGCAATGACGGTGACCTGGCCGCCGGTCTGGTCGATCGAGATGCTCTTCCCGTTCACGAGGATCGAGCCCTCGTGGTAGACGCCCCCCGTGATCTGGATGATATCCCCCGATGCCGCGCAGGAATCGATGGCCGCCTGAATCGTAGGAGCGTTGGTCGGCACGTTCAATGTCTTTCCTTCGATTCTCCCCGAGATTGAAACGGCGAGCAAGGCCGCGACGAGCAACATCCTGTGCACTGGCATCAC
>JAFNGP010000241.1 GCA_017885175.1 bacterium | reverse complement strand
AACGTTCGTCGCGGACGGCCTCGGGGCGCTCGCCGCGGATGGAGCGTTCGACCTCGTCGTCTCGAATCCTCCGTACGTTCCGACCGCGGCGATCCCGTCGCTCGAAGCGGAGGTCTCCCGCTACGAGGCGCCCGCGGCGCTCGACGGCGGCGCCGACGGCGCCGGATTCTTCCCCGTGCTCGCGGCGGAAGCGAGACGTCTCCTCGGCCCCGGGGGGATCCTCGCGTTCGAGATCGGCCACGGTCAGGGAGACGCCGCGCTCGAGATATGCGCGCGCGCGGGGCTCGAGCGCGCGTCGATGAGAAGGGACTTCAACAGGCTCGAACGGATCGTGACGGCCTTTGCGCCGAAGGCGAGGGATGGGTGCGATGGATAGATTCGTTATCAAGGGGCCGTGCCGGCTCGACGGACGCGTCGCGGTGAGCGGCGCGAAGAACGCCGTGCTTCCCCTCATGGCGGCCTCGATGCTCACCGGCGGGACGTGCACGCTCGAGAACGTCCCCGATCTCAAGGACACCCGCACGATGATGGACCTGCTCGCGGGCTTCGGGGTCGTCTCGTCGCTTTCGCGGGGCGTTCTTACGATCGACGCCTCGCGGATCTCGTCGTTCGAGGCGCCGTACGATCTCGTGCGCACGATGCGGGCGTCGATCTACGCGTTCGGCCCGCTCGTCGCGCGCTTCGGAAAAGCGCGCGTCTCCATGCCGGGCGGATGCGCGTGGGGACCGCGCCCCGTCGATCTCCATCTCAAGGGTCTCGCCGCGCTCGGGGCGAAGCTCAAGATCGAGCACGGCTATATCAACGCGAGCGCCGGAAAGCTCCGCGGCGCGGAGATCACGCTCGGGATAGCGAGCGTGGGCGCGACCGTGAATGTCATCATGGCGGCCGTTCTCGCGGAAGGGCGGACCGTGATCGAGAACGCCGCGCGGGAGCCCGAGGTCGCGGAGCTCGCGCGGGCGCTGAAGGGCGGAGGGGCGAAGATCGAGGGAGAGGGAACCTCCCGCGTCACGATCGACGGCGTGGCCGCGATCGCCCCGTTCGCGCACCGCGTCATTCCCGACCGCATCGAGGCGGGCACCTTCGCCGCCGCCGCGGCGATCACGGGCGGCCGCATCGAGATCACGAATTGCGATCCGTCGCAACTCGGCGCGGTTATCGGGAAGCTCGAGGAATGCGGCGCCCGGATCGAGATCGCGGAGAGCGCGATGACGGTGACGGGCCCCGAGCGACTCAGCCCCGCGAACGTGGAGACGGGATTCTATCCGTCGTTTCCGACCGACATGCAGGCCCAGATCATGGCGGCGCTCTCGATCGCCCGGGGAACGAGCACGGTCGTCGATCGCGTCTATCCCGATCGCTTCACGCACGTGCCCGAGCTCTGCAGATTCGGCGCGAAGATCGCCCGCGACGGAAACGTCGCGGTCATTACCGGCGTCGAAAAGCTCGAGGGGGCGCCCGTGATGGCGACCGACATCAGGGCGAGCTCGGCCCTTATCCTCGCGGGGCTCGCCGCCGAGGGGGAGACGACGATTCTGCGCGTCTACCACATCGATCGGGGCTACGAGCGGATCGAGGAAAAGCTCGGAGCTATCGGCGCCTCGATCCGGAGGGTCAAGGAATGAGCGTTTGCCTCGGATCGTCCCGGAGGAGCGTGCGGGGTGCGTAACCTCATCATCGGAACGTCGGGACACGTCGACCACGGCAAAACGGAGATCGTGAAGGCGCTGACCGGGCGCAACACGGACCGTCTCAAGGAAGAGCGGGAGCGAGGCATCTCGATCGTTCTCGGTTTCGCTCCGCTCGATCTCGGGGACGGCGTCATGGCGGGGATGGTGGACGTTCCCGGCCACGAGCGCTTCGTCAAGACGATGGTCTCGGGCTCGGTCGGCGTCGATCTCGCGCTTCTCGTCGTCGCGGCCGACGAAGGGGTCATGCCGCAGACGGAGGAGCATTTCGAGGTGCTCCGGCTCCTCGGCGTGAGGGACGCCGTGATCGCGATCACGAAGATCGACCTCGTTGACGACGGGCTCATCGGTCTCGTCGAGGAGGAGATTCGGAATCTCGTCAAGGGGAGCGCCTTCGAGGGCGCCCCGGTCATCCGGACGTCCGCCGTGACCGGCGCCGGGCTCGGCCAGCTCAAGGAGACCCTTAGTGCCCGCGCACTCGCTCTCGGCCGGCGCGAATCGGCCGATTTCTTCCGCATGCCGATCGACCGCGTGTGGACGAGAAGCGGCATCGGGACGATCGTCACCGGGACGGCATGGAGCGGCGAGGTGCGCAAGGGGGCGGAGCTCGTCCTCGAGCCGGGCGGCAAAAGCGTGCGCGTTCGTGAGGTGCAGAGCTTCGAGGAAACGCTCGAAGCGGCGTCCGCCGGCATGCGCACGGCGCTGGCGCTCCACGGCGTCCGGGTGAGCGAGGTCGAGGCCGGCATGCAGGCGCTCACCCCCGGCGTGCTCTCGCCGGCGAGCATGCTGAACGCCTTCGTCGAGGTGGGAAGGCTTTCGCCCGGCGCTCTCAGGAACAGACAGCGCGTTCGCTTCCATCATGCCGCATCCGAGATCATCGGACGGGTGGTCACGCTCGACGGCGAAGGAATAGCCCGGGGATCGAACGGCTACATACAGCTCCGGCTCGAGAATCCCGCCGTCGCGCGGCGGGGCGACCGGTTTATCCTTCGATCGTATTCGCCGCAGCGCGTCATCGGAGGAGGGAAGATTCTCGATCCGGACGCGCCGAAACTCAAGGCCAACTCGGCGGAGCTCGTCCGGGAGCGCCTGAAGGCGCTCGACGCCGGATCGGCGGAGGATACGGTTGTGGCGTGCGCCGCGTCCGGCGGAACCGCCGGTTTCGGAATCGCCGCGCTCGCGCGCTACGGGCTCGCGCGCGGCGAGGCGGCCGGCGCGGTGGACGCGCTCGCGCAGGCGGGGCGCATCGTTTCCGTCGAGGGGCGGGTTTTCGAACAACGGATCGTATCCGACACCGGGCGATCGCTGGCCGCGATGATCGAGGCGATATCGGCCGAGAACAAGCTGAGTTGGGGCGTCGATCGCGAGGAGCTCAGGGAGCGCTCATCCCTGCGCGACGGCCCCCTCTTCGATTACCTCATGGAGGAGGGGAAACGGAGATGCGCGCTTTTCTTCAAGGGAGGGCGGGTTCGTTCCGGGAGCGGCGAGCGGGAGCTCTCCGGGGCGGACGAGAAGGCGCTCGGCGCGCTCGAGGCGCGCGTCCGCGAGGCGGGCAACGCCTTCGCCACGAAGGCGGATCTTCTCGCGATCGTGCGCGACGAGAAACGCCTCGGCTCCTATCTCCGCATCCTCGCAGACAGGGGCTCGATCGTGCGCATCTCCGCGGACGGCGCCATGCACGCGGAGCGTTACCGGGAGCTGCTCGAGAAGGTGCGGGCCCGCCTCCTCGACGGCGGAGCCTTAGCCATCGGCGATTTCAAGGAGATGTTCGGATTCTCGCGCAAATTCGCCGTGCCGATTCTCGAGCATCTCGACAAGGAAGGATTCACGCGGCGGGAGGGCGACGCGCGGAAGGCCGGGCCGAAATTCATATGATGAAACATTCGCAGCGGAGAAAGACGAGGACCGTGCTCTATCGCGGCGTTCCGGTCGGCGG
>JAFNGP010000240.1 GCA_017885175.1 bacterium | reverse complement strand
TTCCCCTGGTAGAACGTGATCCCCCCGTGGGTCGTGAAGAGAACGGGTTTTCCGAATCGAGCCTCGTTCCTCGCCGCCCATGGCGCCAGCGCCGCGAAAACGGCCGAGATCATGACGACCGATTTCGCGAGCCGCGTTCCGCGCGCCCCCGTTCCGAAAAGAAGGAGGGATGCGGCCGCGAACATCGCNNAGGACGAGAAACGAAAGAAGAAGCACGATGTAAATGTTTTCCGCGAGCAGGTACGAGCTGATGAAGATGAGCGACGGATTGAACGCGACGATAGCCGCCGCGGCGAGCGCCTCGGTTTCCGAGAAAAGCCTCCGCGCGAGCAGGTACGTCAAGAGAACGATCATTCCGCCGAGAAGTATCTGAAGGATCTTTCCCGCCTCCGCCCGGATTCCTGCGATCCGGTAGAGGCCGCCGAGAAGGATCGGATAGAGCNNCGATCGCGTCATAGTCGATCTCGTCGCCGCGGAGCGGCGCGGCCGGTCCCACGACTTCGAGCCAGAATAGAGCCCGGAAGGCGACGGCGAGCACGATGATGACGACGAGGAGTTTGAGCTTCATCGCGTTATGAAAGCAGATAGGAATACAGAAGTGGAATCATTATTTCATGATGCCCCGTGATCGAGATTCCGGAGCCTCCGAAGGCGGCCGGCCGTTCGATCACGTTTTCTCTCGGCCGGTAGTGCTCCATCATATCCATGTTGCACGTCGTGAGCCGGTCGAAAGGAGCGCCGAGATTTCGCGCGACGCTGAACGCCTTCAGAAATACCTCCGGGAGGATGACCGCGGAGCCGACGTTGAGCGCCACGCCCCCTTCCCGCCCGAGACGCTCGATCCGCGCGGCCAGTATGCGGAAGTCCCGCGCAGAAAGCTCTCCCCACGCCGCGCCGTCGAATCCGGGATGCTGGTGGATGATATCGGTGCCGATCGCCACGTGAACGGTGGCGGGAATGCCGAGGACGCTCGCCGCCGCGAGAACGCTGTACTCCCGGTTCGGCGCCTTCGCCTCTCCGAGCGATCGTCCGAGCGATTCGCCCAGTCCCCATCCCTCCGGGCGGCCCCTCGACACCGCGGCGAAACACCCTTCCGCGGTTTCGCGCGCGAAGCCGAAAATCCCGCGCCCGAGGTTCTCGCCCACGTCCTCGGACGTTTCTCCGAAGGATGCGATCTCGAAATCGTGTATCGCGGCCGCGCCGTTCATGGCGATCGCGGTGACGTATCCTTTCTTCATCAGCTCGATGAAATATCGGGAGAGGCCGCATTTGACGACGTGCGCGCCGATCATCCAGACGATCTCGCCTTTCCTGCCCGCCGCGGCGCGGCGAATCGCGTGCGAGAGGGTTTCAAGGCGCTTCGCGGCGAGCTGCCGCGGAAGTGACTCTTTCCATCGCTCGAACGCGTGCCCGCCCTTGACCGGATCGCCGAAATCGCGCACCGAGACCTTGCTCCCCCGCTCCCCGATGGAGACGGTTCTGACGCGCGCGAGATCTATTTCGTCGAATCTACTCGCCATTTCCCGGTATATCCCTCCGCTCGATGATCCGCCGCTCGGCGGCGCTCATCGTATAACTCTTGAGCACCGCCTCGAAGGCGCCGATCACGACCTTCGATCGCAGCAAAACGGGCATTTTGACCGTATCATCGGTAATCCATATTGTCAACTTCCCCTTCTGCTCGAAAAGACTCGACGTCTGAAGAATCGGCTCAACGACAAGACAATCGAATTCTCCCGCGGGCACCTTGATCCTCTCGCGGCGCAGCACCTTGATGTAGATCGGGTAATTCTTCCCTCCCGTGTGATTCGCCAGCGCAATCGCCTGGCCGACCTCGAGCGGAAGCGTTCGCGCGTAGTAGACCGCGCTCAGGAAATCCTGCGTATTCGGCGCAATGGGCACCTTCTTGTCCGGATATATCGCGACGTGGTTCTTCTGGTCGAACACGACTTTCTCATCGCGCTTGAACTTCCCCTCGCGCAAATGCTTCTCGAAACTGAGAGAGAACAGGTTCTCGTAGTCCACGAACGAATCGTGCCGGTCGCGGACCTTGAACACGTGATCGAACGCGCTGCTTGTGCGGGCCGTGGATATGATATGGTAGGCCTTTGCGCTGTCGAGCACGGCGACGTTGCGGATCTCGAGCGTCGCTTCTCCCGCGTAGATCAAGCCGTACTGTATCGCGTAGGTAAAGAGCTCCCCTTCCCCGAAAGGCACCTCGCGGGGAAACAGATGCACGAGCTTGAAACCCGCGAGCTGAGGATCCTCCGCTTCGGCTCCGCCGCCCTCCTGCATTGCCGCTGCCCGACCTGAAAAGAGGACGGGAAATGCTCCAAGCAGGATAATCAGGATGACGCAGAGGTATGATATTCTATGTTTAATAATAACCATAACTTCCTTTTATCATAACCATTACACGCTTATCGCTCAATCATCGGCCGACGAACCGTTCGTCCCCTCTTCCAGCCGGTGCAATTACCGTGCACCGCCGCGGCAAATGAGGCTTCAGGCCTCGTTTAATCACCGGGGCAACACCGGCGCTTTCCAGGCGAGCACCTCCCGGACGCGGCCAAGCACCTCATCGGCCCCGACGCTTTCAAGGCATTCCACACTCTCGCACCGGTGCTTGTGGCAAGGGGCGCAATCCATCCGGCGGCTCACGAGGACGAAGGGGCCCTTGCCCTCGTAGGGAAACCATATGTCCGGCTCCGTCGGTCCGAAAACGCCGACCGTCGGACGCCCGATCGCGACCGCCAGGTGCATTATCCCCCCGTCATTGGAGACGACGGCGTCGCACGAGGCGAGAACCGACGCGATCGTCCTCAGGGGCTGAAGCGGCAGCACCCGCGCGGCGTCTCCCGCCTCCGAGCGAACCCGCTCCGCGATCCACTCCTCCCCCGGCCCCGTCACCACGACGACGTGCGCGCCGATCCTTTCGCGGGCCAGAAGCGCGAGCTTCGCGAACGACCCGGCGGGCCATCGCTTTGACTGCCACGTCCCGCCGGGATGCATCGCGACGATCCGGCGTCCGGCCTCCCTCCTCCCGACGGTCCGATCGAGGAGCTCGCGCCCGGCGTCGGTTTCATCCGGCGTAAGATACACGCGCGGGAGGGAATCACGCCCTCCGGCGTCGAAAACGCCCATCGACGCGACATGATGCATTGTCGCGCTCCTCGTCTCCGCCGGAATCGCGAAGCGGTGCGTGTAGAGCCTCCGGCGCAGCTTCCTCGATCCCCCCGCCCGTATCGGAATCCCCGAGAGATAGAGAAGGAGCGCGCTTCGCGGGTTATAGAAGAGATCGATGCACGCGGTATACTGTAAACTCCGGATCTTGGCGATCTCCCCGGGCGTTCGCCGCGCGTTCCGCGAGAGTCGTATGACGCCGGCGAGATCCGAATTCCCCTCGAGAATATCCGCGTACGGTCGCTCGGTCGCGTAATGGATTTCGGCCTCGGGATAGCGTTCCTTGTGCGCCGCCACGGCTGGGGTCGTGAGAATCACGTCGCCGAGATAGCGGAGCCTCGTCACGAGGATTCTGAGCTTCATCCCCCTTCGCCGAGCTTCGTC
>JAFNGP010000239.1 GCA_017885175.1 bacterium | reverse complement strand
GTCCGTCTCGAAGCTCAAGGATCTCAAGGGAAGGCTCGAACCTCTCGGGCGTCTCGATAACGATATCACGCAGCTCAAGGATCTCCTTGCGATGGAGGGTGGCTCCGAGGATCTGTCGATGCTCGACGAGCTCGCGGGCGAGTTGGTCGGCCTGCGCAAACGGCTTGGAGATTTCGAGCTCAGAATCCTCCTCTCGGGGGAGAACGACCGGGGCAACGCCCGCGTGAACATTCACCCGGGGGCCGGCGGCACCGAATCCCAGGACTGGGCGGAGATGCTGCTCAGGCTCTACCGGAAATATCTCGAGAGAAACGGATTCGAGATCCGTCTCCTCGATCTCCAGCCGGGAGACGAGGCGGGAATAAAGAACGCGACCCTCGAGATAACGGGGGAATACGCGTACGGGAGGATGAAGGCGGAGAGCGGCATCCACCGGCTCGTCCGCATTTCGCCGTACGATTCGAACCACCGGAGACACACCTCGTTCGTATCGGTCTTCGTGTACCCCGAGGTCGAGGACAAGATCGACGTCGAGATAATGCCGAACGATATCCGGGTCGACACCTACCGCGCGAGCGGCGCCGGAGGCCAGCACGTCAACAAGGTCTCCTCCGCGGTGCGCATCACGCATTTCCCGACCGGAATCGTCGTCCAGTGCCAGAACGAGCGGTCCCAGCACAAGAACCGCGAGATGGCGATGAAGGTGCTCCGTTCCCGCATCTACGCGAAGCTCCAGGAGGAAGAGGAGGAGCGGAAGGCGAAGGCCGCCGGCGAGAAGAAGGACATCTCGTGGGGAAACCAGATCCGGAGCTACACGATGCAGCCCTACACGCTCGTGAAGGATCATCGGACGGGGGTCCAGACGAGCAACGTCCAGGCGGTCATGGACGGCGAGATCGACGAGTTCATCGAGGGGTTTCTCCGCTGGAAGGAAAGGAAGCAGTGACATGAGCGATACGGGTGCGCCGACGGGCGGCCAGGAACGGGAACAGAGGAAGGCGAAGGTCGCGCGGCTCCGGGAAATGGGCGTCGTCCCGTACGCGTACCGGTTTCAGCGCTCGCACTCGACCGCCGAGGCCGCGGCGCGGGAGGCGGAGCGCGTCGCGAGCGGCTCGCCGATTTCGCTCGCCGGGCGCGTCATGACCCTGCGGGGACACGGGCATACCGCGTTCGGGCATATCAAGGACGGGAGCGGAAAGCTCCAGTTCTATATCCGCGACGACGAGGTGAGCGCGCGAGAGTTCGAGATATTCAAGCTCGTCGACATGGGAGATATCGTCGGCATAACGGGAACGATCTTCAGGACGAAGACGGGCGAGCTTACGCTGCGCGTTTCGTCGCTCGAGCTTCTCAGCAAGGCGATAAATCCGCTCCCCGAGAAATGGCACGGGCTCCAGGACAAGGAGCAGCGCTATCGGCGGCGCTACGTCGATCTCATCGTGAACGACGACGTCTACCGGACCTTTCTCGCGCGGTCGCGGATCGTCGAGGCGGTGCGCCGGTTTCTCATCGAGCGGGGCTTCGTCGAGGTCGAGACCCCGATCCTGCAGCCGCTCTACGGCGGGGCGCTCGCGCGCCCGTTCGTCACGCATCACAACACGCTCGACGTCGATCTCTATCTCCGCATCGCGGACGAGCTCTATCTCAAACGGCTCATCGTCGGCGGAATGGAGCGCGTCTTCGAGTTTTCGAAGGATTTCCGCAACGAGGGGATGGACCGGTCGCACAATCCCGAGTTCACGATGCTCGAGTGCTATGCGGCGTTTTGGGATTACACCGACATGATGGGTTTCGTCGAGGAGCTCTTCACCTCGCTCGCGCGCGAAATACGCGGCGGGACGACCGTGCGGTACGGAGAGCACGAGATCGATCTCTCGCCGCCGTGGCGCAGGCTGAAATACTTCGACGCGCTCCACGAGGCTCTGGGAACCGACGTCCGGACCGCCGGCGCGGAGGAGCTCAGGCGCGCGGCGCTCGCGCACGGGCTCGAACCGGGGGACGCGGAAAACCGCGGGGATTATCTCGATCTGATCTTTTCCGAGCTCGTCGAGCCGAAGCTCATCCAGCCGACGTTCGTGATGGATTACCCGGTCGAGATCTCTCCCCTCGCGAAGATCCACCGGAGCGAACCCGGCGTCGTCGAACGGTTCGAGCCGTACATAGCGGGGTACGAGGTGGGGAACGCCTTCAGCGAGCTCAACGATCCCGCCGACCAGCGGGAACGATTCGAGGCGATCGCCCGCGCGTGGAAGGGCGGAGAGCGCGAGACGCATCCGATCGACGAGGACTACGTCAGGGCGCTCGAATACGGGATGCCGCCGACGGGCGGTCTCGGCGTCGGCATCGACCGGCTCGTCATGCTGCTCACCGATTCTCCGTCGATCCGCGACGTGATATTCTTTCCGCAGATGCGTCCGGAAGAGGGCCGTGACAAAGAGTGAAAGCGATGCACTATTCCATTTCGATCGCGCTCAAGTATCTCAGGACGAAGCGGCGCAGGGGTTTCATATCGCGCGTGACGGCGATCGCCATCATCGGGACGCTCGTCGGGGTCGCGACCCTCATCGTCGTCCTTTCGCTCATGAACGGTTTCGAGAACGAGCTGCGGAGCCGGATCGTCGAGTTCAACACGCACATACTCGTTTTCGCGCGGACGCCGGGCGCGTGGGCCGCGGTCGATTCCGCCGCCACCCTCGTCGAGAGCGTGCCCGGAGTCGTCGCCACGTCTCCCTTCATCAGGGGGGAGGCGCTCATCTACTACGACGTCGTTCCGGGGGTCCGCGTCAAGACGAAGGGCGCCATCGTGAAAGGGCTCGATCTCGAGAAAGAACGGGCGGTGTCGACGGTCATCGATTCCATCGCTCCGCCGATCTCGTCGTTCGCGACGGAAGGATTCGACGACGGGAAGAACGTTCCCGGCATCGTGCTCGGAAAGGATCTCGCCGACGAGCTCCTCGTCTATCTCGGCGAGGTGCTCACCCTCGTGACCGCTCCGGCGGAGTTCAAGACCGGGAAGATGGTCCCCCAGACGCAGGAATTCCGCGTCATCGGTTTTTTCAGAACGGGCGTGTACGAGTTCGATTCGCGTTTCGTCTATATCGGCCTCGAGGACGCGGAACGGTTCTTCGATTTCGAATCGGCGACGCACGGCCTCGGCGTGCGGATCAAGGACATCTACGCCGCCGACAAGGTCGACGCGCGGATACTGAGCCTCCTCGATTCTCCCGCGTACGGCACGAACAACTGGATTCAGATGAACCGGAATCTTTTCAGCTACATCAAGGTCGAGAAGATCCTGATGTTCCTGCTGCTCACGCTCATCATCCTCATCGCGGCGTTCAATCTCGTCGCGATGCTGACGATGGTGATCATGGAAAAGCGCAACGAAATCGGCATACTTCGCTCGATGGGCGCTTCCTCGCGGGGAGTCATGTCGATCTTCATGTTCCAGGGGACGTTCATCGGAGCCGTCGGCACGGCGATCGGCGCCCTCCTGGGGCTCCTCGTGTGCGGCGTTCTCGGCAAGATAAGGATCGATCTCCCTCCCGACGTCTACTTCATCAATACGCTTCCCGTCCTCGTGAGCTGGGCGGACGTCGCGACGGTGAGCGCCGCGTCCATGCTCATATGCTTTCTGGCGACCATATATCCGAGTTGGGAGGCTTGCCGCATGCCTCCCCTCGACGCGATACGATATGATTGATATTTCGAGACATGAGGTTTGCGGATACGATGAAATGGGGACTGTTGCCACGATGCCGGTAACGGAGTTATATTGATGGAGCGGGAAAAGACACTCGACGCGCAGGGGATCTGGCGCGTTTACGAAGGCACGAAAGGCCCGATCGAGGTCCTGAAAGGGCTCGACCTGAGCGTGGCGGCCGGGGAGGTCGTGGTCGTGATCGGCGCTTCGGGCGCGGGGAAGAGCACGCTGCTGCACATTCTCGGAACGCTCGAGGCCCCGGACAGGGGAACCGTGCGCATCCGGGGAGCGGATCCGTGGAAATGCTCCGCCCGGGAGCTCGACATGATGCGAAACAGGGATATCGGGTTCGTGTTCCAGTTTCATTATCTGCTTCCCGAGTTCAGCGCGCTCGAGAACGTGATGATGCCGTCGATTATCGGCGGCCGGAACAGAGGGGCGGCGGAAGAGCGGGCGGCGGGNNGCTCGCGAACGAGCCGTCGATCGTTTTGGCCGACGAGCCGTCGGGGAACCTCGACGACCGCGCGAGCGAGAGTCTTCATTCACTCGTGCGGGAGCTCTCGAGGTCCCAGAAACAGACGTTCGTCATCGTGACGCACAAGAAGGAGCTCCTCGAGAAGGCCGATCGGGGCTTCGTTCTCGCCGACGGCACGCTGCACGAAATCGGGAGGGGAGCGGATGCTCTGCCAGTTCTGTAAGAAACGGGAATCGACGATACACGTCACCAACGTCGAGAACAACAAGGTTCGCGCGATACATATATGCGCGCAATGCGCGGAGGAGCGCGGTTTCGACGAGCTCAAGAAGAGCAACTTCGCGATGACCGATTTCGTGGCGGGATTGTTCGATTCGGCGTTCGCGGCGGCGGAGAAAGGAATTTCCCCGGACAGATGCCCGAACTGCGGGACGAGCTATTCCGCCTTTCAGGAGATGGGGAGGCTCGGATGCTCCGAGTGCTACGAGTTTTTCCAGCAGCAGCTCCTTCCGCTTCTCCGGAGCATTCACGGCAATCCGCGTCATCTCGGCAAGATCCCGCAGCGGTTCGCGAGGCAGGTGAGCCTGAGGAGGAAGGCGAGGGGGCTTCAGGACGAGCTCGAGCTGTCGATACAGCTCGAGCAATACGAACGCGCCGCCGAGCTGCGCGACGAGATCCGCAAGCTCTCCGAGTCGGAGCGAGGGGGAGGGCGGTCGTGCCAACGCTGAAGGCCCTGATCGAGAAACCGGCGCTGTGGCTCTCGAGCGAGGCCGAGGAGGGCGAGCTCGTGCTCTCGAGCCGCGTGAGGATCGCGCGCAACCTCGACAAGCGCGCGTTCACGCACGGCGCGAGCGCGCAGGTGCTCGCCGAGATACGCGACGNNCGGACCGGATGCTGCTGGCGGAACGGCGCCTCATCAGCCTCGAGATGGTCAAGAATTTTCCCAATCGCTCCCTCGTCGCCATGCCGGACGAGCAGATCAGCATCATGATAAACGAAGAGGATCATCTGAGAATCCAGTCGTTCGAGCCGGGGCTCGCGCTGCAAAAGGCCTTCGAGCGCATCGGGGGGCTCGACAACGAGATCGACNNCCGACGAACGTCGGCACCGGACTCAGGGTCTCGGCGATGGTCCATCTGCCCGGGCTCGTTCACAACAAGGACATCGGGCAGGTTCTCGACGGACTTCGGAACATCCGCCTCACGGTTCGCGGGATCTACGGCGAGGGAAGCGACATCATCGGTAATTTTTTCCAGGTGTCGAACAGCATCACGCTCGGACTCTCCGAGGAGGATACGGTCAAGAATCTCGAAGGGCATGTCAGGAAGGTTCTCGAGTTCGAGAAAAAAGCGAGAAGCGTACTCCTCAAAAAGGCACGGAGCTTGCTCGAAGACAAGATATGGAGGGCATACGGTATTCTCAAGACGGCGAGACTCGTAACTTCAAAAGAGGCAATGAGTTTGATATCGGCGGTCCGTCTGGGCGTAGGTCTTGGAATCATAACGGATTGCAGGCTCTCCACACTGAACGAACTTTTCATCATGATTCAGCCGATGCATCTCCAGAAGCTGCATGAACGGGTAATGAAAACGGAGGAACGGGACAGGGCTCGCGCGGATTATATTAGGACCAGACTGGGTTGATATATGGCGTATTATATTATATTGCAATGCATAAGAAAGGATAATTAAAGTATAGTATGAATGACAAATTTACCGAAAGGGTCCGCAAGGTCATCTATCTCGCGCGCGACGAAGCGAACAGGCTCCAGCATGATTACATCGGGACGGAGCACCTCCTCCTCGGAATTCTGCGTCTCGGGGAGGGAATCGCGGCGGAGGTTCTGCAAAGGCTCGAGGTCGATCCGGAGCAAATTCAGCAGACCATCGAGAATATGGTGAAGCCGACGGGCGGCACGCTCACGGTCGGCGAGATCCCGCTCACGCCGAGAGCGAAGCGGGTCCTCGAGCTTTCGGTGGAGGAAGCGCGGTTTCTCGGCCACAACTATGTGGGAACGGAGCATCTTCTTCTCGGGCTTATCCGGGAAGGGGAGGGCGTGGCGGCGCGGGTTCTTCTCGAGCTCGGCGTCGACCGCAAGCGCGTCCGCGAGGAGATCATGAAAAGCCTCGCCCGGAGCGGCGGCGCCGCGGGCGCGAAGAAGAGCGCGCGCGGGAAGACCGAAACCTCGACGCTCGACCAGTTCGGGCGCGACCTCACGCAGCACGCCCGCGATCTCAAGCTCGATCCGATCATCGGAAGGGACCAGGAGATCGGCAGGGTCATCCAGATTCTCTGCCGGAGGAAGAAGAACAACCCCGTTCTCATCGGCGA
>JAFNGP010000238.1 GCA_017885175.1 bacterium | reverse complement strand
GTTGTCGCGGAAATAATCGGTCAGCCCGTCGTGGTAGAGACTGTAGCTCGTGAGCCAGCTGATCGCGGGGAAGTGCCGTTCGAAGGCGAGGGTGTCCTCGAGGCTCCAGAACACCTTGACCACCTTGAGCGTCGCCTGAACGACCGGATCGGAAAGGTCGCCGCCGGGCGGGGACACCGCGCCGATGACGCTGAGCGTGCCGATCCTTCCGTCCCGGCCGAGGCAGATCGCGCGGCCCGAGCGCTCGTAGAACTCGGCGATGCGCGACGGCAGGTAGGCCGGATAGCCTTCCTCGCCCGGCATCTCCTCGAGGCGTCCCGACATCTCGCGCATCGCCTCCGCCCACCGCGAGGTCGAATCGGCCATGACGGCGACGTCGTATCCCATGTCTCTGAAGTACTCGGCGATCGTGATGCCCGTGTACACGGACGCCTCGCGGGCCGCCACGGGCATGTTCGACGTGTTCGCGATGAGCACGGTGCGTTCCATGAGCGGGCGCCCCGAGGCGGGATCCTTGAGCTCGGGGAACTCCTGAAGCACGTCCGTCATCTCGTTCCCGCGCTCGCCGCNNTATCGATGACGCGCTGCCCGGTGACGAGCGGTTTTTCGGGCATGAGCTTCTTCACGATGGGGCGCGGCGTCCGCACGGGCCAGCGGTGCATGAGGGTCACGGGGTGAACCCCCGCGTCCGTCTTGATCTCGGCGATCGTCTCCTCGACCGTGAACGAGCCCTTCTCGGGCGCGCGGACGAGCGTGCCCTTCCCGATCGTCGGCGGAACCATGACGCGATGCGCGATGAGCTCCGTCTCCGCGATCTCGCCGAGGATATCCCCCGGCCCGACGGCCTCGCCCGCCTTGAGACTCCCGTTCGGCGTGAACGCCCATTTCTTCTTGCGGTCGAGACCCGGGAGGTTGATGCCGCGCGCCATGTAATGGCCCGAGCGCGCGTAGACGACGTCCAGCGGGCGTTGGATCCCGTCGTAGATCGACCGCAGGAGCCCCGGTCCGAGCTCGATCGAGAGCGGCGCTCCCGTCGATTCGACGATCTCTCCGGGGCCGAGCCCCGACGTATCCTCGTAGACCTGTATGTACGCCTCGTCGCCGTGGAGCTCGATGATCTCGCCGATGAGCTTCTTCTCGCTCACGCGGGCAAGCTCGAACATCCGGGCATCCTTCATGCCCTCCGCGACGATGAGAGGGCCCGAAACCTTGACGATTCTTCCTACGGCCATAATTGTACCGACTCCTNNGCCATGCGGATCTCCTCGAGGGCGACCCCGCTCGATACGGGCCCGTCCTTCGTCCCCACGGCGCTCCTGACGTCGGGAATGATCGCCACCACGGGGAACATGCGGAGCGTTCTCCGGCGAATGATCTCCCGGTACTTGTGAAAGACCTCCTCGGTGACGAGAATGATCTTGAATCTGCGTTTCACGACTTCGTCGAACTGCTCCTCGGTGAGAGCGCCGTCTTTCGTTTCGTACGTTTCGCAGCCGAGCACGCGAAAATATCCGATCGAATCCGGATTCCCTAAGACCGCAATGTTCTTCGCCACGCCGGAAGCTCCCTTTCCGTCACGAAGGCAGACACACGCCCAGCCGCTCGAGCGTCGTTTCCTCGCTCAACCGGTTGAGCCTGCCCAGCACGATTCTCCGCACGATCTCGAAATCACGCTCCCTTACCTCGATATGATAGAGCACGGGGGAGAAATCGAAGAATCGGTAGCGGCTCTCCCCCAGAAATTCCATGAGCGCCCGGCGCATGATCGGATCGATCTTCCAGAGTTGCACGTCCCGGGAGAGGCCGAGGCGAACGAGGCTCGCGCGGACGCTCGTCGCGAGGTAAGAGAACAGTTCTTCCTCTCCCTCGCGGACGAAGCTCCTGAAACGCGTCGTCTCGATGTCGCCCCCCTCGATCCAGACCGTATCGAGCGATTCCGTGCGGAGGGTCGATCGCCGGAGGCGGATGCAATTCTTGATATTGATCAGATCGACCTTGCACCTGAGATACGCCGCCGCTTCCTCCCCGGGCGCTATCTCGAAGAGAAAGCGCCATTTCGCGGCCTCCCCCGCGTATTCGCACGCGGCGAGGCTCTTCGTCTCCTCGTACCGCGCGTCGAGAGCGGCAAGATGCGCTTCGAGACGCGGGGCGAGAACTCCCTTGACCTTCCCCGCCACCGCTTCCTCGACGTCGCGCGGAGCGAAGAACCCGAACGGCGTGAGCGTGCCGACCGCGCCGAGCCTGGCCGCCTTCCACGCGTGCGTGCAATTGTCGAAATCGTACCCGGACCGGATGAATTGCCTCGGCCGTTCCTCCTGGAGAAGCCCCGCGACGAGCTCGAGGAGCGAGCGTTTTTCGGCTTCGAGCGCCCGCTCGAATTCCGCCGGGGAGCTCACCGCCTCGAATCCGCGATAGTGCTCCCTGAGCGCGCCGAGAAGGTTCTCGCCGGGAGTGCGCGCGAGGCGCTCGAACCACGCCCGCTCGGGGCTCAGCGCCTCGAGCGAACGAAGCCGGGCGACAATATATGTATAATCCTCGGCCAAACGGTCTCCTCTTACTCGGGAAACAGAACGCCGGCTACCGCGGACTCGACGCGCGACGTGAGCTGCTGGAAAATGACTCCCAGGGTGAGATCGACCCGGCGCTGTCCCTCGCGCAGAACGACCCCCCACGCGAAATCTCCCGGGGTCGCGGCGACGGAGAACGCCGCGCCCTCGCCCCGCGCCCGGTTCAGGGACTCGACAAAATCTCCCGCGAACATGCTCCGCTGCGCGGCGGGAACGACGATCTCCTCTTTTCCCGAGATCGCGTTTTTCAGGATGAACGCCGACATGAGCTTGAGATACTCGTCCGGCGGGAGACTCTCGATCCGCTTCCGCGCCTCGGCGTAAACCTCGCCGAGGATCCCGCGCTTTCGCTCGAGAGAGGCCTTCCGGAGCTCGAGCTCCTCGCCGACGATGAGCCGCCGCTCTTCGTCCGACGCCTTCGCGCGCACGCGGCTCTCGAGCTCCTCGCGGAGCTTCGCGCCGCTCCGTTCCCCCTCCTCGCGGAGGGAGGCGGCCTTGGTCCCGGCCGCGCGAAGGATCTCCGCCGCCGCCGCTTCGGTCTCTTCCTCGATCTTCTTCAGTATGTTCTCGATCGACATGATGCCTTCCTGTCGGTCACGATATCAGCCCTGCAGGGCGACCCGCGCCAGGAGAAGGAGTGTGGCAAGGAGACCGAGAACCGCGTAGGTCTCGATGACCACGCCGAAGACGAGGCCCTTGCCGACCTCGTTCGGACGCTTCGCCGTGAGGCTGCACGCGGCGGCGCAGACCTTGCCCTGATAGATCCCCGAGGTGAGCCCGGTGAGCCCGACGGGAAGGGCGGCGGCGAGAATCTCGAGCCCGGTCGTGACCGGGATCTGGTTCAGCGGAACGCCCCACCCGACAACCTTGTTGATGATCATGAAGAGGGCCACCATGCCGTAGATGCCCTGCGTTCCGGGCAGGGCCTGGAGCAGGAGCAGGCGCCCGA
>JAFNGP010000237.1:1772-3681 GCA_017885175.1 bacterium | reverse complement strand
TGCATTTTCTCCCCGACGTGTACGTGCACTGCCAGGAATGCAAGGGGAAGCGGTACAACCGCGAGACGCTCGAGATAACCTTCAAGAACCGGAACATCGCGGAGATCCTCGACATGACGGTCGAGGAGGCGTGCGAGTTCTTCGCGAACATCCCGCAGATCGTCCGCAAGCTCGAGGTGCTCCGGAGCGTCGGGCTCGGGTANNGAGCGGGGCAACACGGTGCTCATCATCGAGCACAATCCGGAAATCATCCGCATGGCGGATCATATCGTCGACCTCGGTCCCGACGGAGGAGACCGCGGGGGAGAGGTCGTTTTCGCCGGGGCGCCTCGCGATATCGTGGAATGCGAGCGATCGCACACGGGGCGCATGCTGGCCGCGCTGGCCGGACCGCGCCCCGCGTGACGCGCCGGAATAGCGGGCGAGAAAATACTTTCAAAAGGCGCCCCGAAATGCTATTGAACTAGCCTGGGAAAGGAGTACTCGAAAGCGGGGAAACGGGTACTCGAAAGAGGTGTTAATGGAGATCATGAAAACGCCTTTATATGAAGCGCATGTCCGCGCGGGCGGCCGGATGGTCCCGTTCGCCGGATTTCTTATGCCCGTCTCGTTCGAGGGGATCGTCGCCGAGCACACGAGGGTCCGCACGGCGGTCGGGCTCTTCGATGTGAGCCATATGGGGGAGATCTCGATCACGGGCCCCGGCGCGGTCGCGTTCGCCGACCGGATCGTGACGAACAACGTGGCGAAACTCGCCCACGGCCAGATCTGCTACACGGTCGCCTGCAACGAGAAGGGCGCGGTTCTCGACGACCTTCTCGTGTACAAATTCTCCGACGATCGAATCCTCCTCGTCGTGAACGCGGTGAACGTGGACAAGATATTCCGGCACCTGAAAAGTTTCGGGGCTCCGGGCGTGGAGATCCGCGATCTCACGGCGGCTACCGGGCAGATCGCCGTCCAGGGACCGCGCTCGCGCGAGCTCCTCATGAGAGCGGAGTTCTGCAGGAGCGTCCGGGACGCGCTCGCCGGCCTCAAGTATTATCGCTTCGTCGCCTACACGACGCAGGGTGAAGAGATCATTCTGTCGCGCACCGGTTACACGGGCGAGCTCGGTTTCGAGATCTATCTTCCGGCGGGCCGGACGATGGACGCGTGGGAGGAGCTTCTCGCGCTCGGGAAGGATCTCGGCGTCGGACCGATCGGTCTCGGCGCGCGCGACACGCTGCGCTTCGAGCCGTGCCTCTGCCTCTACGGGCACGAGCTCGACGAGGAGACCTCGCCGCTCGAGGCGGGGCTCTCGTGGCTCGTGAAATTGAACAAAGAGGATTTTCTCGGACGGGGCGCCCTTCTCGCGGAGAAGGAGCGCGGACCGGCGCGCATGCTCGCGGGCTTCGAGCTCTCCGGGCGCCAGATCGCGCGGCAGGGATTCTCCGTGCTCCAGTGCGGGACGAAGATCGGGGAGGTTACCTCGGGCACGTTCGCGCCGACCCTCGGAAAGAGCCTCGCTCTGGCGCTCGTATCGAGCGCGGCGAAGGCCGAACGCGGCGGTTTCGCGATCGACGTGCGGGGAAAGGCGGCGGAGGCGGCGATGACGCCGGTGCCGTTTTACAAAAGTCGAGCGATGGACTGAGGCGGTCAGCTGAAAGGAAGGTGGGCGATGAACCCGGAAGAATGCAAATTCACCAAAGAGCANNCATGGGAATCAGCGACTACGCCGCGGGAGAGCTCGGCGACATCGTCTATATCGAGCTTCCCGAGGCGGGACAGAAGGTCACGCAGATGGACCCGATCGGGACCATCGAAGCCGTGAAAACGGTCGCCGATCTCTATTCGCCCGTGAGCGGCGAGGTGATCGAGGTCAACCAGAAGGCCGTCGCGAAGCCCGAGATCGTGAACAAGAGCCCCT
>JAFNGP010000237.1:0-1744 GCA_017885175.1 bacterium | reverse complement strand
ATGAGCTACATTCAAAACACGGACGCCGATCGAAAAGAGATGCGCGAGCGGATCGGGATATCTTCGTTCGACGAGATTCTCGAACCGATACCGGAACCGCTCCGATTCAAGGGGGCCCTGCGACTCGACGACCCGCTCGCCGAGGCCGGGGTCGCCGCGCTCTTCGGGGAGCTCGCCGGGAAGAATCGCCCCGCTTCCCGCGCCGTGAGCTTTCTCGGGGGAGGAATTTACGACCGCCACATCCCCGCTCTCGTGCGCTACGTGACTTCCCGCAGCGAATTCTACACGTCCTACACCCCGTACCAGGCCGAGGTGAGCCAGGGGACGTTACAGGCGATCTACGAATATCAGAGCCTCATATGCCGCCTCACGGGAATGGACGTTTCGAACGCCTCGATGTACGACGGCGCGACCGCGCTCGCCGAAGCCGCGCTCATGGCGATCGGCATCGCGAAGGGAGGCAAGGTGCTCGTGCCTCGGGCGCTTTCCCCCGCGTACCGCGCCGTGCTCGACTGCTACGCCGCCGCGCGCGGGATCGCGCTCGAGGAGATCCCGTACGCGAAGAACGGAACGCTCGATCTCGACCGTGTTTCGTCCGCCCTCAAGGAAAAGACCGCCGCCGTCATTCTCGCGCAGCCGAACTATTTCGGGCTCGTGGAGCCGTCGCAGGAGCTCTCCGGGCTCGCGCACGAAGCGGGCGCGCTTCTCATCGCCTGCGTCGATCCGGTCTCGTGCGCGCTTCTCGCCCCTCCGGGGGAGTACGGCGCCGATATCGCGGTCGGCGAGGGGCAATCGCTCGGCATTGCCCAGAGCTACGGCGGGCCGCTTCTCGGCTTCATGGCCGTGAAAAACGGCTACGTGCGCCGCATGCCGGGGCGCCTCATCAGCGGAACGACCGACATCGACGGGAAGCGCGGCTACGTGATGACGCTCCAGACCCGCGAGCAGCACATCCGCCGCGAGAAGGCGACCTCGAACATCTGCTCGAACGAGGCGCTCTGCGCGCTTTCCGCCGCGGTGTATCTCACCGCTCTCGGCGAACAGGGATTCCGGGAAGTCGCCGCGCAGAGCTACGCGAAGAGCCACGCGCTCTATTCGATGCTCGCCGCGACGAAGGGCTGCGCGCTCCCGTTCGGCGCCGGATTCTTCCAGGAGTTCGTGGTCCAGCTTCCGGCGGGCGCCGCCGAATTCCTGAAGGGCGCGAAGGACAGGGGCGTTCTCGGAGGGATTCCCCTCGGCGCCGCGTTTCCCGAGCTCGGGGGCAGGGCCGTTCTCGTCGCCGTCACGGAAAAGCGCACGAAGGAGGATCTCGAGCTCTATCGGGATCTCGTCGCGGGAAAGGGGGCGGGACGATGACCGCGACCGTATTCGAAAAATCGAAACCCGGCCGCCGCGGCTATCGGATCCCCGAGTGCGATTGCGCGGCGGGGAAGATCGATCTTCCCGGTCTGAGGTCCGCGCCGCCCGGTCTTCCCGAGATGGGAGAGCAGGACATCGTCCGGCANNCCCGCCCAGGACGAGGCGGATTGCCAGGGCGCGCTCGAGCTCATGTGGCGCCTCGAACGCGCGCTCGCCGGGATAACCGGGATGGAGGCGTTCACGCTCCAGCCCGCCGCGGGCGCCCACGGGGAGCTCACGGGGATCATGATCGCGCGCGCGCACTTCGCCGACCGCGGAGAGAAACGAAGCATCGTCCTCATTCCGGATTCGGCGCACGGAACGAATCCGGCGAGCGTGGCCATCT
>JAFNGP010000236.1 GCA_017885175.1 bacterium | reverse complement strand
AAGAGAAGCCTGCTCGTGCCGTCGCGCGTGTACTCGACTTTGTAGACGTACCTCTTTCCCGGTTCGACCCGGGAGTCCGCATAGGCGAAGCGCAGCCCGTCGCGCGCGAGACCGCTCATGTCGAGGGGAACGAAATCGGCTCCGCCCTCCGATCGCGACACGAAGAACTCAACCCCCGCATCAACATCAGAGAGCTCCCATGCGAGCTCGATCCCCGATCCGCCCAAAGCCGTGGAGCAGCTCTGGAGCAGTGTCGCGGTCTCCTCGAAGAAGGCGAACTCCCATTGCGAGTCTCCCGCAGACCCGCCATTCTGGTGAAATTTGAGAGCCTGCAGTACATACGTGGTATTGTTCACCATCGCGCTCTCCAGCGTGAGGACGTATTCATTTTCCGTGCTGTACTGCGGCCTCTCCGCCAGAATGCAGCGAATCGTATCTTCCGGGTCGGCTTTGTCATACAGGAAGAAATGATCCGAGGCCGGCGGCGGGATGGGGGGCATGGGTGACACATCGAAGAACGCATGGATGACCGTCGAGCTCTCCACGGTCACGTTCGTGAGAACAGGCACACTGGGAATACACCAATCGCACGACTGATTGATGTACAGGTTTGTGTATATGCGGCATGGCTCAACAGGGTAGCCGGCCTGGCAGCTCGCAAACTGATACGCCGGCACCGGCAGCGTCCCCGGGTGGGGGATGATGCCGATGGACATCGGAACGTTCGGCGGCACCAGAGACAGAAAGGTAACATGATGCGTCCAGACCCAGTCCATCTGGCAATTCCCCTCACCGAACGCGACGCTGATGCCCGCGGGGAACGAGCCGAGAGAAAGGGTGATATCCGGATACTGAGCTGTGGCGAGAATGACAACCGTCGCCGGGAAGCTGACCGCGAATTCGGCGGCCTGCAATCCATTGACGCCCGGCAGGCACCAGATCCACGCATCAAATTGGGTATATTGGGCCGGATGGACATTGCAGTAGTTCGTGCGTTGCGCGTCCGCCCAGATACCGATGTATCCCGTTTGAGGCGGAATGCTCCTCTGAAGCTCGGGGGCGCAGAGCGGCCTCTCCTCCTTCGCAAAGGCCGTGCAAGGGATAAGGAAAAGCAGGGATATGAACAGGCAAGAAATCGATATGATTCGAGCGCGCATGGCGCACCCCTTTGTGGTGAATCCCGGCTGTATTGTACCACAGATTCGGCAAATTATCAATTGTGCAGCATCATCATCCCGGGGGACCGAAAGATCCTTTCCCGGCGCAACTTCTCTCGCCGCGCGGCGTATATCACTTATAAACGCCTGTATTGAACCAAGGAGGTCGAGGGATGAAACTATTTGCTATTCTTTGCGTTCTGGCGTTCGCCACGGCGGTCTTCACGCCTCTGGACGCTTCGGCCCACAGGACCGTCCACATCAAGCAGGACTGTCAAGACAACAACCTCTTCCGGGACGACAACGTGGATCTCGAAATCGACGAGGGCTCGATCGTTTTCACGCACGAGGACGACGACGAAACGGTCGAGATCACCGAAGACGGCGGTCTCGTCGTGAACGGAAATCAGGTGCGCCTCGCGCGCGACCAGCGCAAGCTCGTCGAGGATTACTACGAAACCTTCGACGGAATCCTGGATGAAGCGAAGCATATCGGTCTCGAAGGAGCGAAGATCGGCGTCAAGGGCGCGGCGCTCGGGATATCGGCGGCTGTCGGCGCGCTGCTTTCCATCTCGGATGACCGGGATTCGGATAACCTCGAGGCCGAGCTCGACCGCAAGGGCGAGAGAATCGAGCGCATGGCGGAGCGGCTGGAGAAGCGGGCCGAGAGGCTCGAGGCCAGGGCGGAGCGCCTCGAGGAACAGCACGAAAATCTCAGAAGCGAGATAAACGAGCTCGGCGACCTCGGATGGTTCTAGGACGAATCGTCAACAAGGGCTGGACATGAGCCCCTCCGGTACTACATTATCCTGAGTATGTTATCCGGGAGCCGCCGCTTTTTCGGCGCGCGAGGGGTGTCATGGCCGAGCAACTATTCATTATCCCGATCCTCCTCTTCTCCGTGGTCATCCACGAGATGGCTCACGGGTGGATGGCGCTCAGGCTCGGCGATACGACCGCGCGCGACGCGGGGCGGCTGACGCTCAACCCGATTCCGCACATCGATATCTTCGGATCGATTCTCGTTCCCCTCTTCTCCATTCTCGCGGCCGGACGGGTCTTCATCGCATGGGCGAAGCCGGTCCCCGTGAATCCCTGGAACTTCCGCAATCTCCGGCGGGACGACATGCTCGTCTCGCTCGTGGGGCCGGTGTCGAACCTGTGCCTGGCGCTCGCGTGCAGCGTGATGGTTATTCTGCTGGGCACGATCGGGCCGGCGCTGTCGCTCCAGAGCGTTCCATATCTGCCGAAGTTCTGGGAGTTCCTGATGAAGATGTTCTTCGGCGGCGTATACCTCAACGTCGTGCTGGCGGTATTCAACCTCATCCCGATTCCCCCGCTCGACGGCTCCCATGTGCTCGCGTCGTTCCTTCCCGACGAGCTCGCCGATCGCTATCGCCGTCTCGGCTTCCTCGGCATCTTTTTCGTGATCATGCTCATGCGGGTGCCGGCCTTCAACGCGGGATTCGGGGGCGTCATCGAGGCGGTCTTTGCTCCGTTCCATGCGCTCATGAGGTTCTTCCTTCCGCTTTCACCCTGAGCGCGGGGCCTCGTTTCACGAAGGAAGCGAGATGAGCTACAGAAAAGTCGTTTGCATCTACCCCTACTACCGCGAAGTGCCGATCTACGAATTCTTCCCGCCCCTCGGCCTCGAATACATCGCCGCCGCGATCGAGAACGAGGTCGGCGAAGTCTGCGTGATCGACCTGCGCTACGAAAAGCGTTTCGACGAGGATCTGCGCGCCGGAGCGGACCTGTTCCTCGTGAGCGTGAACTGGCCCTACGAGCTCGACTCGGTGTGCGAGGTGATCCGGTCGCTGCCGGCCGGGACCATGACGGTCGTCGGCGGGAGATTCGCCACCGAGAACATCGAGGATCTCTTCGCCCGGTGCCCGAATATCGACGTCATCGTTCGCGGGGACGGCGAGGATACGATGCGGGAGCTCGTCCGGACGGGCTCGCCGGCGAACGTGGCCGGCCTCACCTGGCGCGACGGCGGCCGCGTCGTCCACAACCCCGACCGCGCGCTCACGACGATATCCGACACGCTCTACCCGAACCGCGGAAAGCGGCGCTATCGCTACCGGATCAGCTACCGGAACATCGGCCTCGGGTACAGCTTCGACTCGCTTCTCAGCTCGCAGGGTTGCCCGTTCAACTGCAAATTCTGCTCGTTCAAGACGAACACGCTCGGCCAGAAACGCGACTGGTCCGCGCGGACGCCCGAGTCGGTGATGAAAGAGCTCGGGGAAATCGACGCGAAGGTCGTCGCCTTCATCGACGACAATTTCTTCGCCGATATACGGCGAGTGGACAGGATCTGCGATCTCATTCTCGAGGCGAAGATGAAGAAGATCTTTCTCGCGAACGCGCGGATCTCGATCGCGAATCATCCCGACCTGCTGAAGAAGATGCACCGCGCGGGGTTCCGCCTGCTCATGATCGGCCTCGAGTCGGCGCAGGACAAGAGCCTGAAGCTATTGAACAAGGGCTTTAAGACCGAGGACGTGAAGAAGGCGTTCGCCGTTCTTCACAAATCGAACATGCTCACGAACGGCTATTTCATCGTGGGGCTCTTCGGCGAGTCGGAGAAGGAGATGCTCGAGATCGCTCCGTACGCGCGGGAGATCGGCGTCGATCTGATAAGCCCGAACCGGCTGCGGTACGAGAAATACTCCGGCCTGGCCAAGCTCCTCGAGGGAAACGACGAGTATTATATCGGCGACGGGAACCGGATATACTCGAAGCGATACGGCCCCGCGGAGATAAACCGGATCGTGAAACGCATCAGCTCGGAGTTTTTTGACGCGCGGCAGGTATTCGCGATCGTCCGGAAGGGCCTCAGGATCGGGTTCCCCGGGTGGAGGTTCTACGGCCACCTGATCGCAGCGCTGCCGCGGATCCTCGCGAGGGCGCGGCGGCGGAAGAAAAGAGCGGCATGCGCCGCTGCGTGAACCGCGCCCCCATTGAAGGAAACTCTGGACATCGGCTTCGCCCCCAGCTATTTATATAGGCGTAATTGCGCCTGTAGCTCAAAGGATAGAGCAACGGATTTCTAATCCGTTGGCTGCAGGTTCGAGTCCTGCCAGGCGCGGGAAAAACAAAAGGGGCCCGGCCGTTCGACCGGACCCCTTTTCATATTCGTTCTTCGATTCGGGCTACTTCTTCGGCGCCATCGTCTTCTTTCCCCATTCCTCGATCTTTGCGCCCAGATCCTGCATCGCCTTGCCCGCCTTGTCGGCCGCGATCGCGGTGCCCTCGACGAGCTTCTGCCCGAGATCGTTGGCGTCCTTTATGACCGCTTTCGCATCGGTTTCGGTCTTCTCGCCGGCGTACTTCATGGAATTCTCGAGGTGCATGGAAGCGGCCTTGAGATCCTGGCCGGCGCTCTTGTGGTTCTCCGCCTTCCAGAACTCCTGCGCCTTCACTTCATGATGGAACGCGAGCGCCAGCTCGGCGTGGGCATAAGCGGAATCGAGCTTTTCGA
>JAFNGP010000235.1:5686-8629 GCA_017885175.1 bacterium | reverse complement strand
AGCCGCGACCAGATCGGCCCCTTCGCGCGCGACGTGCACGACTGCGCCCTCGTGATGGAGGCGATCGCGGGGCACGACGAGCGCGACGCGACGACTATTCCAAAGCCGTCCCCCGATTTGCGCGGCGATCTCGAAAGAGGTTTCGAGGGGCTCAAGGTCGCGTTTCCGTCCGAGCTCGGAAAATGGGAAATGGACGGTTGCGTCAGAGATATCGCGACGCGCACGATCGACGATCTGAAGAAAGAATCCGTGCCGGCAGAGGGCGTGACGCTCCCCGGTATGGAAACATCGATTGCGACCTATTACATCCTCGCGAACGCCGAGGCTTCCTCGAACCTCGCCCGCTACGACGGCGTCAGGTACGGTCTCCGCTCGAGCTCGAAGTCGCTTGCCGATATGTACGACGAAACGCGCGGCGAGGGATTCGGCGAGGAGGTCAAGCGGAGGATCATGCTTGGCACCTACGTGCTCTCCTCGGGCTACTACGACGCCTATTACGCGAAGGCGCAGCAGGTAAAGGCGCTCATCCGCGCCCAGTTCGAGGAGCTGTTCAAGCGGCACGACCTTGTTTTGCTGCCGACCTCCCCGACGCCGGCCTTCAAGCTGGGGGAGAGGCTCGAGGATCCGATCGCCATGTACCTCTCCGATATATTCACGACCCCGGCGAACATCGCGGGGCTCCCCGCCATATCCGTCCCCGCGGGGCTTTCTCCCGAAGGGCTTCCCATCGGCATGCAGCTCGTCGCCGGATGGGGCGAGGAGGCGAAGCTCCTCCGCGGAGCATTCGGGCTCGAGAGAATGTACCGCTTCCGCGAGCAGTACGTTCTCGGTCCGAAGGAAGGGAAGGGGCGCCATGGCGGCCGTTGAGTTCGAAACCGTCATAGGGATCGAGGTCCACGCCCAGCTCGTGACGAAGAGCAAGGCGTTCTGCTCCTGCCCCTCGGTTTACGGCGGGGAGCCCAATACGCAAACCTGCCCTGTCTGCTTGGGGCTCCCGGGCGCGCTGCCCGTTCTCAACAACGATGCGGTATCGATGGCGATCCTCATGGGGCTCGCGACCGGCTGCCGCATCGCCCCGAGGAGCGTCTTCGCCCGGAAGAACTACTTCTATCCCGACTGTCCGAAGAATTATCAAATTTCGATGTACGACAAGCCGCTCTGCGAGGAGGGGCGTCTCGAGTTCGAGTTGGACGGCGAGATCCGCGGCGTCGCCCTCGAGCGCATCCATCTCGAGGAGGACGCGGGGAAGCTCATCCACGCCGATGAGGGAGGGAGCCTCGTTGATTTCAACCGGTGCGGCGTGCCCCTCATCGAGATCGTAAGCAAGCCCGAGATCGGCTCGGCCGAGGAGGCTTCGAGGTACCTCGTCGCGCTCCGGCAGCTTCTGCGGTATCTCGGGATCTGCGACGGGAACATGGAGGAAGGGTCGCTGCGCTGCGACGTGAATATCTCGCTCAGGCGGCCCGGCGACAAGCTGGGAACGAAGACCGAGATCAAGAATCTCAATTCGTTCAGGGCGGTCGAGCTGGGAATCCGCTTCGAGATCGAGCGCCAGGCGGGCGTGCTCCGGAGCGGCGGCCGCATCGAGCAGGTCACGAATCTCTGGGATTCCGGCCAGAAGAAGCTCCTCACGATGCGCAGCAAGGAATACGCGCATGACTATCGCTATTTCCCCGAGCCCGATCTCCTGCCGCTCGACGTCGACGGCGCCTGGATCGAGAGGTTGCGCGCCGCGCTCCCCGAGTTGCCTCTCTCGCGCGAGAAAAGATTTCGCGAGAAGTTCGGGCTGCCCGCCTACGATGCGAATGTGCTCTGCGCCGAGAAGGGGCTCGCCGATTATTACGAAACCGTCGTGGGCGCCGGCAGCGACCCGAAGCTCGCGGCGAACTGGGTCATGCGCGAGATTCTCGAGGAAACTAGATCCGGCGCGGAATTCGCGGTCGCTTCCGCGCCGGTTCCCGCCGAGCGCCTCGCGGAGCTTATCGCTCTCGTTTCGGGCGGCGTTATCAGCAACTCCGCCGGCCGCGAGGTCTTCAAGGAGATGGTAAAATCTGCCGATCCGGCCGCGAAGGTCGTCGAGAGACTCGGCCTCACGCAGGTGAGCGGCGAGAAGGAGCTCGAGCAATGGGTTTCGGACGCGATTGCAGCCAATCCCGACGAGGTCGCGCGCTACAAGGCCGGCAAAACGCAGCTTCTCGGTTTCTTTGTGGGCCAGGTGATGAAGAAGAGCGCCGGGAAGGCGAATCCGAAGCTCACCGGCGAGATCGTCAAGAAGAAGCTCGAAGGCTGAACGCCGCTCAGAAGATCGAGCGCCGCCGCGAATTTCGAATGGTCCCGAAAGCCCGCTCCTATTTTCTCCCGAATCTGAAAACGAACGCGCTCGTTCCGCACATGAACGCGAAGGTGAGGGACCCGTATATCGCGATCAGCACGGTGACGTCCAGGCCGGCGGCATCCGCGAAGAGCCGGGAGAGGTCCTGCGCGAGGGCGTCGAAAGAGGCCGCGAAACGGGGACCGAGCGATTGGAGCGCAGGGAAGATGACGTTTCCCCTCAGGAAGAGCACGACGCCGAGAGCGACGAACGAGAGCCCGGCGATGAAAGGCGCGTTGAATACGAACGCGGGAATCGAACGCCGCTTCTGGATCCCGGCGCGCCGCTCGAATCTCGCCTCGGCCGTTTTCCACGAGGGAACGGCTTCCCTCAGCGTTACAAGCGATTCCTCGAGCGACGTGAACGCCGCAAGCGAAGCGCGGCACTCGGCGCAGGAAGCGACGTGCGCGTCGACCGTTCGCCGTTCGTCGGCGGACAGGTCGCCTTCGATGTATTGGACGAGGAGCTCTTCGATATGGCTGCAGTTCATAACTCGCCGAAACCTTTCTCGAACGCCTTCGCCCCGGCTCCCGTCATCATCCGCTTGAGCGAAAGCTTCGCGCGGTAAATAT
>JAFNGP010000235.1:0-5627 GCA_017885175.1 bacterium | reverse complement strand
TCGATGGGGATCACCTGGGGTCTCCGCCTGTCTACGGCGTTGAGCGCTTCGTTGCGCGCGATCCGGTAGATCCACGTCGAGAGCCGCGAATCCCCCCTGAAATCCCCGAGCGCCCTGAATATCTTGATGAAGACCTCCTGCACGATATCGTCCGTTTCTCCATGCTGTCCGGCTACGCCCCGCACGACCGAGTAGATGAGCGTGTAGTGGCTCTCAAGCACCTTCCGGAACGCCCGTTCATCCCCCGCGAGCGCTTTCCGCACGAGCTCGCGTTCCCCGGTATCCTTCAAACGGAGTACCTCCATATGTATTCGACAGGAGAGTGTCCCTGAAAGTTTCAGCGGAATTATCGCATATTATGAGGCGGCGCGGAAGGCCCTGTTTCGATCGCAAAGAATCTTGAAACAATCCGGCGCCCGTTCCTGTCATACCGTTCGAAAGGTCAATGAATCGACCGGGAAGTGTTTCGACGAGAGCGAGAGCAGGGAGTCTCGAGAAAGGAGCTCGCAATGTTCGGATTCGATGCAGGAGTCATAGCGCTTTTGATCCCGATCGTCGCCGTCGTCGGCGGTATGGCGATAGCGATCGTCGGCGTGATCACGAAGAGCAAGGAAGAGGAGCTCAGGCACAAGGAACGCATCATCGCGATGGAAAAGGGCATACCGATTCCGGAAATGGCCGCCTCGGAGCCGCCGCGGAAGGATAAGCCCCGGTATCTCGCGATCCGCGCCTGGGGGCTCGTCATCACTCTCATCGGACTTGCCATCATGATCTCGATCGGTATCTCGAGCGATTTCAGTGACGGAGTCTGGGGTCTGATCCCGACGGCGCTCGGCGTCGGCCTTCTTCTCGCCGGCTGGCTCGAGAAGAAGGATATGGAAAAGTAATCGGCGAATGGACAGCCCCGCTGCGCGGGGATCGTGGATATCTGAGAAAATGAATGGAAGGCCGACGAGGCCTTCCATTCTTTATGTGCTGGACATTTCACCGTACTTATGTTAATATTAGTCACAACATCGAGTTATGGCTCTATGTTGAAACATATTCTAAGTCTGGCTGGCCGCTCTCAAAGGGGATTTAAGATGAAATCAGCTATTGCATCGCTCGTGGCCTTCGGTCTGGTTCTGCTTCTTTCAACCGGCGCCTTTGCGTTCACCGTATCGCACATCGCAACGGACGCCGATCTCCTCGCCCTTGTTTCGGACACCATTTTCGTGGCCGAGGGAAGGATCGGTGACCTCGGCGGCGCGGCGACGTTCGAATTGGATCTCGGTCAGAGCACGTCAGCCCCGAGCACGACGGCGCAGTACGCGTGGGTAAGCGGCCGGGCGGAGCCGTTCACGATCATCTACAACAACGTCACCGGGCTCGTGACCTTCACGCTCGGAGGAAAGACGCTCAACTACACGACGCCCTTCCCGATGTTCGGCGATATTTTCGTGCGCACCAGAGCCGTCGAAGTCGACAGGAGCGTCATNNGTCGGCCCCGGCCTCGACATCCTCTGGATATCCGGCGCCCCGCTCTCGAACGGGTTCACCCTGACAGGTACGGCGACGCTCGCCTGGACGGGCGCGGCCCCGACGCAATCGAGGCTCGCGTTCCAGATCAAGGTGGCGAAGCTGGCCGTGGTCGGCACCGACGACGAATCCTGGGGAGGAATCAAGGCGCTCTACCGGTAGAACCAGACAGCGCACGATTCCCGGTTCTTACTGTTCATATAGCCGCTCTCTCGCGCCCCGGAAAATATTCTGGATTTCCGGGGCGCGGCTGTGATAAGGTCCGGTTCGACGGGGTATGCACGGCGGCTCGATGCACGACCCCGTAGAGGAATATTTTTCCGGGGTGTGGATGAAGGGAGGACGATGATGAGGAAGGTATTCCGTTTTTCTATTTTCCTCGCTCTTGTTTCAATCACTGCGATTCCGTGCTTTTCCGATTGCGCGGCTCAGCTCGCCATCAACGAGTTTCTGGCCGATCCCGCGAGGGATTGGGACGGTGACGGCGTCTTGAGCTCGCGGGACGACGAATGGGTCGAGATCATCAATCTCGGCAGCGCCGCCATCGATCTCGCCGGCTACCGGCTGGCGGACGGCGAAGGAAAGCCGGTGTGGAGGTACGGCTTTTCGGGCGTCCTGGATGCGGGCGCCGTGCGGGTGGTGTACGGGAGCGATTCGAGGGCATGGGAGGAGGCGAACGGGTTCCCGGTCTATGGGCTCAGCCTGAACAACGCGGGAGACCGTATCGCGCTGTACCGCATCGCGGGCGCCGATACGGCGGTCGTCGATAGCTATACGTATGCCGAAGCGGCGGCCCGCGACGACCGCGCGATCGGGAGGCGGAGCGACACGCCCGCGGTGTGGGTCGTATTCGACGCCCATAATCCGTGCACCGCTGCCTGCGTTCCCGCCGGATCGGGATGCTATCCGACGCCCGGTTCAGTGAATACGTGCACGACCGCGACGGAATCCAAGTCCTGGGGATCGATTAAATCGATATACCGCTGAAGCGGAATGACGGTTCGCGGATAGCCGCGTAGGTCGAAGGTTCAAGAGCCGCCGTGCATCCCGTATTTCCCGCTTTACGTATCGATCGTTCCCATGCTATTTTCCGGGCGAGGGTTTGCGGCCATGAAAGAAAATAAATATTCGAGCAAAATGAATAACTGCTGGGAGTTTCTTTCCTGCGAAAAGAAGGATTGTCCCGCGCACGGGCAGGAGAACGCCCCGTGCTGGGAGATTACCGGCCACCGATGCGGCGACCGGGTGTTCCCGAGGCTCGAGGAGAAGCTCATCCAGTGCTGTTTCAAGTGCCCCTTCTTCAAGCAGCTCAAGGAGCGCCTGAAAGGGCGCCGGTGGGTCGATATCACCCTTCTCGAAACGATNNCGATCCTCCATGTACTCGAAGAAGGTCGAGGACCTGTATATGGAGGTCATCCGCAGGAGCAAGCTCATGAACCTCCTCGGCGAGGTGAGCAAGATCATTACCCACCTCGACAAGGAAGAGGATATCATCCTCGCCATTCTCACGGTCATCACGGCCAAGCAGGGTCTCGGTTTCAACCGGGCCTTCGCCTTTCTGCGGGGGCAGGAGTTCGACCTGCTTCGCGGAAAGTACGCCCTCGGGCCCTCTTCGCCCGAGGAGGCGGACAGCATCTGGAGGATTCTCGAGAAGGACGAGTCGCTGTCCCTCGACAAGCTCGTGAGCAAGGGACAGAAGCTTCATTACCTGCGGAACAGCCCGTTGACCAAGGTCACGAGCCGGCTTTCGATCGGCATCAACGAAATCGAGGGCGTCATCATCAGGGGGATGCACGAAGTAAGGTTCGTGAAGAAGGACGATCTCAAGTCCGAGGCCGATCTGCGCGTCGCCGAGGCGCTCGGTCTCGAGGATTTCTGCATATGCCCCATCGCGACCGTCGAGGACAGCATCGGGCTCTTGATCGTCGACAATATCTTCACCGGCAAGGCGATCACCGCCGAGGACGCTCACCTGCTCGAGATGATCGTGAGCCACGCGACGACCTCGCTCCGGGCCGCGCAGCTCAAGGAATCGCTCAAGAAGAACGTCGAGAGCCTGAAGGCGACCTACCGCAAGCTCAGGGCATACGAGGAGCGGATCATGAAGGCCGAGCGGCTCGCGATTTCGGGGGAGCTCACCTCGTCGGTCATTCATGAGATCAAGAATCCGCTCGTCGCGATCGGTGGTTTCGCCCGGAACCTGTATCAATCGAAAACGATCACGGGGACCGACCGGGACAAGCTCGAGATCATCATGAACGAGGCGATGCGGCTCGAGCGGTACCTCGAGAGCCTTCAGTCGAAGGTGAGCGAGATCAAGCTCGAGGAAGGGGACATCAACCAGGTCATCGAGGACAACTGTCAGCTTCTCCAGAAGGATTTCGAAGAGCGCAACATCTCGATCCTGAGGAGCCTCGCTCCCGATCTGCCCCGCAGCCAGTTCGACGTGGTGAAGATTCACGAGGTCTTTCTCAACATCATCCAGAACGCCGTCGAGGCGATCGGCGACAGCGGAGTCATCCGGCTCGGCACGTGGCCGGACGGCGATACCATCTGCATCCAGATATCGGACAACGGCAAGGGGATTGCGAACGAGCAGATATACAAGATATTCACCCCGTTCTACACGACGAAAGAGGAGGGTTCGGGATTGGGGCTCGCCTTCGCGCACCGGATCGTGAAAGACCACGGCGGCAATATCTCCGTCACGAGCTCCGAGGGAAAAGGGGCGACCTTCCTCGTGACGCTTCCGCTCATCAGGCAGCCGAACGAGGCCGAGGCCGAGAAGACGATCGTCTGATCCGGGGCCTTCCCATGCCGTGCCGAAAGCGGCTGGATATGAATCCATGTAAAGGAAGAAATCGAATGACAAGAGCTCTATGCATTTCGATGCTCGCGATGCTGCACCTGGCGCTCGTGGATTCCGCTGCCGTGGCGCAGCAGAAACACCCGATAACGCAGGAAGATCTTGAATGGATGATGAGGATTGAGCCTCTCATCATTCAAGGAATGATCACGAAAGTCGAGGTGATACTCATCACTCCGAAGGAACTATATGGAGTTCGCAATAGTACCGGACATATGCCCGTGACCGAAGTGACAATGAAAATCGAGAAGGTCATTGCGGGTGAATACGATGGCGATGAAATTGTGATCGTCCTGCCGGAAGGAGAGACAGAGGAGGTAAGCGGGGGTCCCGCAGGGCTTTTGCGAATGAAAGTCAATGTCGGCGAACACGCCATAGTTGCATTCAAGCTGGACTCTCAGGGAACCGGACTGAACGTTCTGGACGCCCCAAGCGATTCAAGATTCTTCAGAATGGAAGGCACAAAGCTCATTCCGTATAGGGAAGATCTCTATCTTGCGGTGGATAATCCGCTCGAAGTTATGGCAATGAAGGCGGACGAGCGAAGGATGAAAGAAAAGATGAAAGAGATGTCCAAGGCCTCGGATCTCATATGCACGGGGACCGTGACAAAGCCGGCGAAGATGGATTCTCTTTCAGGAATATGGATCGTGTCGATAGATGAAACGCTCAAGGGGACAGCGGAGAAATCGGAAATAACGGTGGATATGCCGGATCTGATTCTGACGTCCAAGTTTGATGCACCCGGCTTCCGGGTCATGCTTTTTTTGAAGAAGGACGACTCAGGATACCGAGCTGTTTCCGGCTTCAATGGATGCTGCATAATGGACGGTGAGAGGCTGACGAGCGGGCAAGGCGCCCCGGTTTCAATGAGTGCCAGCGAACTGAAGTATTATATCGATTTTTGGATAAATTTCGAGCGATGAAAAGGATTGTATGCCTGTTGCTTATGCGCATTGCGGGCGGTCTCCGTCGCCACGTCCGCCGGCCTTCCCCTGCGCCATTGACAAATCCGTTCAATTAATATAATCTGTGAAGTCTTATGACGTTGCGCGATCTCAGGCAGGGACGCTTGTATCCGCTTCGAAGGCGAGGCCCGTATGGACGGCTCTGAACGGGGTACGATTCAGCTCTACACCGGCGACGGAAAGGGCAAAACGACCGCGGCCCTCGGCGCCGCGCTGCGCGCGATCGGGCACGGGAAGCGGGTCGCGATGATACAGTTCATGAAGGGCAGGCTCTA
>JAFNGP010000234.1:14324-14513 GCA_017885175.1 bacterium | reverse complement strand
GGCTCTTCTTGAGCTTCTTGACCGATAGGAACTCGAGAATGCGCTCCTTCACCTGATCGAGGTCGTAGTGGTCCGCGTCGAGAACGCGGCGGGCCCGCTCGATATCGAGGATATCATGGGTCGACCGCTCCCAGGGGAGCTCGAGAAACCAGTCGAGATACGTGCGCACGACGATGTATTCGGCGGAAT
>JAFNGP010000234.1:237-14269 GCA_017885175.1 bacterium | reverse complement strand
ATCTGCTGGCGCAGGAAGTATTCGCGCTGCTCCTTGTCCATTTCCTTGCGGACGTCCCGCTTGATCTTCTCCCCGATCTTCACGATCTCGAGCTCGCCCGTGATGAATTCATAGATGAAGCCCAACCGCTTCACCGGATCGAGGATCTCGAGAACCTTCTGCTTATCGGCGATCTCCATGGCGAGGTTCGCCGTGAGCATATCGGCGAGTCGCCCCGCGCTCCTGATGCTCGACACGATCCCCTTGGTCTCCTCGGGGTAGCTCCCGGAGGAATCGACGATCGTGAAGAAAGCGGAGACGACGTTTCGCATGAGCGCCTTCGTCCGGTCGTCTTTCGGATCGTCCTCGGAAAGAACCGCGACCCGCGCGCGCATGAACGGGAGCTCGTCGGTGAACTGCCGGATCGAGATCCTCGCGAGCCCCTGTCCGATGATCCGGACGTGCCCGTCGGGAAACCGCGCCATTTTCTGGATGAGAAGCGCGCTGCCCGTCCGGTAGACGTCGTTCGGGCCGGGAGTCTGCACGTCCTTGTTGACTTGCGTGAAAACGCCTATGATCTTGCTTCCGGCGAGCGCTTCGTCGACGAGCCTGATGAGATTCGTGTCGGTGAGGATGAGCGGGATGAGCATGTAGGGGAATACGACGGCGTCGTTGATCGGAATGATCGCGAGCTCCTCCGGAATCTCGCGAAGAAGATCGCTGCCGTCGGCTATGGCGTCGGCTTCGGTGCTTATTCGATGGCTTCGGCGCGACGGTTTCAATCGATCTCCACTTTTTTCACGTACTCCGCGGGATCGAGCTTGCGGATCCGGATCTGGAGCATCCCCTTCGAATAGTGGGCGGACACCTTCGCCGGATCGACGCGGCCCGGGAGCTCGCCGGCGCGCTCGAACGGCCCGCACTGTATCTCGAGCATATGAAATTGCTTGGCCCCCGGCGCGGCGGGGCTCCGTCTCGTGCCGTTGATTCGAAGGGTCTTCCCGTCGGTCACGACACTGATGTCCTTTCCGGCCATTCCGGCGATGTCCACGGTAACGACGATCTCGCTTTCGGTTTCAACGATATCGGCCGGCGGTTCCCAGGTGAGGTCGGAATGGATTCTCACCTTGCCCCGCCCGGAGCGCTCGTTCGCGAACAAGCCGAACATGTCGCGCAGCGGATCCCGTTCATCTTCTTCGGCGAGCCGAAGATGCTTTACGATCATGGGGCAGAATCCTTTCTTGAGGAGCATTCGCGCGTTCCGAACAATCACGAGTGAGGATAGTTTGGAGGGGAGTTCCTGTCAATTTGAAAAAGGAAGTATTCGGGCGCGGCTCAAAAGCCGCGACTATCGCTCTTCCGCGGGGCGGCGAAGCGCGCCGGGGCGCGTGCGGGCGAGTCCGCCCTACCGCCTCCGCATATCCTGAGCCGCCGCCTCAGCCGCCACGTGCTTCCTGTCGGCCATCGAGGCGATGCCCTGCCCCACGAAGCGCTTCTGATCGACGTCCCATACCTGCAGAGTATCATCGGCGAACGTCAACGTATAGATGAGCATCGTGAGCGAGTCGCGATCCTTGAGGTAGTAGATCCACTGCTCCGCCGGGGACGTTCTGGTGACGATGTAGACGTTCGGAAGCCCCCACGAGGCCAGAACCTCGCGCGAGTTCATCCCGCGTACGATCTCCCCGTTTACGATGCTCTCGCCGTGGTCACAATCCGGATTAAGCTTGACGTAGTCCTCGCGGCTGGCGACCGGGGTCCGGTTCACCCTTTCAACGGTTGAAACGCACGAGCATCCGATTGAAGCGACCAGCGCCACGCATACGCAGAGAATCATGGCCATTTTCATGACAGCGAGCCTCCTTGCCGTCCGGAACGATAAGGATCCGTTCTCGAACCGCATATTCTTTCGGGGATAAAAAAAGCCGTACAGCTATCGCCATCGGCTTTTGGAAAATATCTTGTCAGTTTCGGGCTTTCGCTCATCACGGGTTCCCTCCCCTGATGATACCGACCCTTCTCATTACTATAGCCCGATTCCGGATTCTGTCAATGGGACCCGGGGAGCGCGCCGCGAAGGCACGGCCGGGGGCGCATCATGCTATCCTTGGGGAGTTTCGAAATGCTGTCCAACTAACTGGCTATACAAGAGCTTATGGCACTTGTTTAATGTACAAGTTAAGACCTACGCCGGGAGCGGTCCACGTCAGCGCGATCTCCCCGTGCGCGAGCAAGGATCGCAGGAGGATATCATCGGGATCCTTGTCCCAGTTTCGGCTTCGCAGGTACCATATTCGCGTATGCGCGGCGAAGCCGCGAGTGATCTCTGCATCGGTGCCGGCCTCTCCGAGACTGGACGGATCGACGAACCTGATCGTGTTCGGCCCCCGATAGTAATGGGCGAATACCTGCTCGACCGCCGGCGCGATGATGAGATCCCCTTTCTCCTCGCTCTTCATGACGACCGCGACGGCGTCCCTCACGTTCTCCCGCTCATATCTCGGATTAAAGAAATAGTTGCCGTCCGAAACGAGCATCAGCGCGCAAACGGCGGCGCCGGCAAGGAGACGCGCGCGCTTTCCCGACGGAAGCCCGTATGCGACAAGCGCGATGTACAGCGGGAACGCGCACATCAGATACCGTACGTTGAATACCTTGATATTGAAGGCGGTGACGACCGTGGCCGATGCGACCGTGACGAGAATCACCGCGAGGAAAAGCCCGAGATGGCCTCGCCGCGCCGAACGGACGATCCCCGATACCAGGAGACCGCCGAATACGATACCGGTCGCACCGATCGCAATCGCGTGCTTCGCGAAGAGACCGGTCGCCGTCGTCACGAGATGAAGCTCCCGAAGACCCGGGCCAAGGGAATATCCCGAGGAGAAAGCGAAGAGCGCGTACGGGTAAGACCAGCGGCTCAAAGTGAGCTCCCCCCTCAACCGCTCCTCGACGGGCAGCGTCGAGATGTCGACGACGTGTATCTGCCGCAGAAACCAGATCTCGCGATAGATCCACGGGGAAATCATGACGAGCGCGATCGCAGCGGCGAGCGCGCCGAAGCGGAGATGAGCTCCCCTGAGCCTCCCGCTGCAGACGAGGTAGACGAAAAACGCCGCGCCGAGAAAGATCGCCGAAAAATGCGAGAGGCACGCGAACGCGAACGCGACGCCGAGAAATGCGCCGCTCCGCGCGGTCGGATCGGCGCGAAACCGCTCGAAGGCGATGAGCGCGAGCACCGCGAACAGCGAGAGAAACGCGTAGAACCTGAGCTCCTGCGAATAGTAGATATGAAAGGGGCTCAACGCCATGAAGAGCGCCGCCGGAATCGCGAGATCCCTTCTCCCGATTTCCACGAACCACCGGAACAGCGCGCATACGGCGAGCGTCCCCGCGACCGCGCTCGGCGTCCTGAGCCAGAAATCGGATTTCGATACGGCGCTCCAGAAATGCATGACGAGCGAATAGAGCGGCCCGTGCACGTCGTAGAGGAATTTCTTCCAGTACGGAACGCCCGAGACCGATACGAACGCCTTGTACGAGAGAATTTCATCGACCCAGAGCGATTGGTGCGCGAGGCGGAAGAATCTTAAAGACAGGGCGATTGCGATGACCGCACAGAGCGCGACCCGTTCGGATCTCTGGAGCTCCAACGCACGCATATCGACCTTATACGCGATATGCGCGCTCTTTGCCAGCGGTAAAACGCCTCCCCGGCACCCGCCTCCCGAGGCGCCGGAGGGAAAAATGATTTGAGAAACCGCACGGTGGACGCTATTCTCGACCCGAGGCTTGCATGATGGAAATGAGTCCGGCAAACGCGGCGATTCACGTCGGCCCCGCGGGGTGGTCATACGCGGACTGGGTCGGTCCCGTATACCCTCCGGGCAAAAGAATCGACGAGCTGCTCACGATTGCGCGCTATTTCGACTGTATCGAGCTCAACAGCTCGTTCTATCGCACCCCCTCGCAGCGCCTCGTGCGGAGCTGGGCCGAACGCATCGCCGACGCGAGCGGATTCACCTTCACCGTGAAGGTCCTCCAGCGGTTCACGCACGAACGGGCCGGCACGGCCGATGAAGCGCGGCGCTTCATCCGTTCGTTCGATGCGCTTCTCGCGCGGAACGCGATCGGGGGCTTTCTTCTCCAGTTCCCGTGGTCGTTCCGGGATTCTCCCGAGAATCGAAGCCTGCTCGCCGACCTCGGCCGCTGGTTCAAGGACCACCCGACGGCGGTCGAGCTTCGCCACGGCTCATGGAACGCGCCGTCGACCGGGGCGCTCCTCTCGGAATGCGGTCTTGCCTTCTGCAATATCGACCAGCCGGCCGTCGGCGCGTCCATGCCGCCGACGGAAATCGTCACCGATCGGCGTTTCGCGTATATCCGGCTTCACGGCAGGAACCGCGCGGATTGGGCGCGTCGCGGCGCGGGACGCGACGAGCGCTACAATTATCTCTACCGGGAGGAGGAGATGGAGGAATGGAGGCAGCGAGCCGAGCGAATAGCCGCGAAATCGGATGCGCTCTATATCATCGCGAACAACCACTTTCGGGCCCAGGCCCTCGTGAACGCTTTCCAGATGAAGCATCTTCTTTCCCGCGAGAAACAGCGAATGCCCGGCGCCCTCGTCAACGCGTATCCGTCGCTCCGAAGCATCGCGATCGAGCCGCCGGAACAGGGGACTCTTTTCTAGGGTCGCCGGCAATGTCGACTGAACGCTACCCTCTGAAAATTTCAATGATTATCAGGATTGCGGCGGCGAGAATGGCGCCATAGCAGATAAGACGCTTTCTGGAAAACCTCTTCGCAGGCATCCTGGGCTCCTGCTGACGCTCGGCTTTCTCGACCTCCCCGACCGTCATCATGCAGAATCCGCAGCGCGTTTCCTCCTCTTTCATCGGAAAACCGCACCAGCGGCACGCCGGTTTGCTCTTGACGGGCCTGGCCGGCCCAGCGGAACCCGCGGGTTTCCCGGGCCCTCCGGCCTCCACGGGGGATGCGGGCGGGGCGCCGCCCGTCTCTACGATGCTGCCCCTCCCTCCCGCTTCCTCGATGAGCGCGAGAATATGCTCCGCCTTCGAGCGGCCCTGGCCGGACCAGATCGGCGCCGGCAGGCGATGCACGACGTGCTTCATTTTCGAAATCGGCGTCTTTGTGAGAAGGGAGAATTTTATCGCGAAGGAGTCGGGCGTTTCCATGCCCGAGGCGATGTCCTCGAGAACGACGCGATACGACCTCCCTCCGTTGAGCGTGTCTCGGGGATACACGGGACCCTGCGTAGCCGTTTTTTCATCATCTGCGCCGGAAAACATCTCAACACCTCGGGAAGAACCGGAGGGAAGTGCTGCACCTTCCGTGCCAACGACGCGAAGGGAATGGACCAGGCCGCCCCCCCCCTGCGACGCCCTCGAGGCGGGGGCTCCGGTTTCGGGTCCGGAGACGCCTTCGGCGAGTCAGCGCGCGCTCCGCACAAAGGCGCACGCGCTTCCGGTTCGCCATCCCTCGAAACCCGACGTATCGACCGCTGAAACCTTGTAACAGTAACCGAGGTTTCCGATGAGCAGCGAATCGACGAAAACGGTATCGGCCGTCGTGCCGATGAGCTCGATCATGTCATACGCCGCGTAGTATTCGTACACCCTGAACTCGCTGATCGACGCGCGGGCGATCGCCGGATAGCTCCACCGTATCGTGCTCAGCTCCTCGCCGCCGGTCACGACGAGATTCACCGGCGTCGGGGGCGGATCGTACGCGAAGCCTGTCGGAAGATCCTGATGTTCCTTGCTGCATGAAATGCACAGTGCGGCGATCGCTCCGAGCAGGTACCCTGTGAAAGACCTCATGGTAATCTCCTCTTTTCAGAATGCAAGAGAGCCGGTCACGAGGAAACCGTCCGACCGCCCCGAGATCGAGAGCGGCGGCTCCCCTTTCGAATCGAAAAATATGATGTCCACGACATTCACGGCCCAGATCCCGATCGCCGCGTAGAGCGCTGTCTGCCGTATTCCGTACAGGTCGTTCGAGCTATTCCATCGCTCGTGCATGATCGCGTACTCGCCGGTCGCGTCCCCGATGTAGGTCGCGTGCAGATACGAAGCCTTTGCGCGATCGTATTGCTCGACGGCGCGGTTGTACTGGATGTCGGCGATCGCGAGCGTCGTGAGCGCGACGAGCTCGCCGCTCATGAAAAGCGCCCCGCGCCCGTAATGCCCCGCGCGCACCTGCCCCCACCCCGGCACCAGGATCGAACACCATGCGTTTTCCCCGCATTGCGCCTCGGTCGAAGCGAGCGCGCTCGCGGCGATTATGAGCAGCAACAGCACGATTCTTCGCATTTCCAACCTTCCTTTGCCGGCGTCCCGCACGCTGCACCGGCATTTTCCTGAATACCCGCTTCTTTCGTTTCCTCCATACGATCGCTTCGCCGCGCGTCACTTCGCGGCGACCGCCTCCGGCTCGGGCACGTCATCCGCTATCGTGTCATCGACCTCCACCTTCTCTCGCTTGCCGAGCTCGTGGAGCACGACTCCGCCCCCCACCGCCACCGACACGTACGTCGAGAGCAAACGCCACAGAATAACGTAGAAGCCGATGAGCCCTTTCGAAACCACCGCGGACATGAGGGCGGCGGAACTGAGCTCCGCGGCGCCGCTCGCACCGGGGGTCGGAAAGAAATAATTGATGAGAATGATAACCATCTGGAGAAGCGCCACGTCGAGGAACGACGCGCGCATGCCGAGACTCCGCACGATCAGGTACGCGACGGCGAATTTCGCGATGAAGCATACGGCGCTGACGAGAATGCCGGCGATAAATATATGAAAATGCCGACGCGCGTAGTGGATAAGCTGCCGGTGGCACCGGTCGATCGCGTCGATCGCGCCGTGCGCCCAACTCCCCGCCCGCAGGTAATCCTTCCTCCGCACGCGCGACACGACGCGCACGACGATCCGGAAAAGCTCGCGGTAGAATCCGGGAAACGCGAGCGCGAGGATCATGAGGACCGCCACCGCGAGGAAAAAAAACATCCCGACGTTGAAAAGATGAAGAAGGTATCCCTTGGAGAACGGCAGGCTCCCCCTGAACGCGAACATGCCGGCCCCCGCTATGATGAGAAAGAACGTGGTGCTGAAAAACGCCATGAGGCTTGCCGAGGTCGCCTCCACGGCCGGCATCCCGCCGACGTAGAGCATATAGATCTGCGCCGGCCCTCCGCCCGTCTGCGATGGTGTAATCGATCCGAGAAAATAGTTCGCGAGATTCGCTTTCACGCATGTCTTGAAGCGGATTTGCGGATGAAACACGCGGCTGAAGAGATAGAGGCGATATCCCCCCCCGAGCCAGTCGAGGAGGATGAACGGAATAGCGCAGAGAAGCCAGAGAGGCTCGATGCTCTTGAGGGCCTCGGTCGTCATGTGCGAATGGGTGAACAGAAAGATGACGACGACGCTGCCCAGGCTCACCAGCGTGAAAACCTGCAGGCCCCGCCGTATCCGTTTCTTCGAAATCTGATAGCTCATCCGATCCCGTATCTCCCTTTTTCCCAAATAATAGGCAAGAGGCGCCGCCGAGGTAAAGAGAATTCTCCGCTTCCCTTGACATGCCGCGCAATAATTCATAGATTTATTTGCTACAAGTTGCGAAATTCTAGCGGACGCCGCAATTCATGGAAAACGCACCCTGGAGGAATGACGGATGATCCAGGCGGAAAACCTGACGAAACGATACGGCGCCACCATCGGCGTCACCAATCTCGATTTCAGAGTCGAGAAGGGGGAGGTCCTCGGCTTTCTCGGGCCGAACGGAGCCGGCAAAACGACGACGATGAAAATGCTCACCTGCTATCTCCCTCCGACCGCGGGCACCGCGAAGGTTTGCGGATTCGACATCCTCGATCAGTCGATGGAGGTTCGCGAGCGCATCGGATACCTCCCCGAACGCAACCCCCTGTACGGGGATATGACCGTGCGCGGCTACCTCGATTTCGTCGCGCAGGTCAAAGGCGTGAAGCCGGCGGCGCGGCGCGGCGAGGTCGACCGGGCGATCGAGCGATGCGGGCTTGAGCAGGTCCCCCGCCGGACAATCGGGAAACTCTCAAAAGGGTTTCAACAGCGCGTGGGCATCGCCCAGGCGACGTTGAACGATCCCGAGATTCTCATTCTCGACGAGCCGACTCTCGGCCTCGACCCGAAGCAGATCATCGAGATCAGGCAGCTCATCAGGGATCTCGGCGGGGAAAAGACCGTGATCCTCTCGAGCCATATCCTCCCCGAGGTGAGTCAGGTCTGCAATCGCGTCATCATCATCAACCGCGGAGAGCTGGTCGCCGCGGACACGCCCGAAAACCTCCGCTCCCGTCTCACGACGTCGTCGGTCGTGCGCGTCGCGCTGAGAGACGAAGGAGACGCATTGGCGCGCGCGGAAGGCGTCATCGCGAAGATCGACGGCGTTATCGCGGTCAGGGAGAAGCCGCGCGAGCGCGGAATGGGCGCCTTGAGGGTCGAGTGCGCGCCCGAGAGCGATCTCCGGGTGGAAATCGCGCGCTCGCTCGTCGCGGCGGGGCTCCCGCTTCTCGAGCTCTACCGCGAGGAGCTCTCGCTCGAAGAGATATTCCTGCAGCTCGTCACCGAGGAGGTGAGCTAGATGGGGAAGCTCGCCGCGATCTACCGGAAGGAATTGCAGCACTATTTTCAATCCATAATCGCGTATGTCATGATCGGAAGCTTTCTCGCGCTCTCGGGATACTTCTTCTTCAGCATTTTCCGGTACTACAACTATCTCTCGTACCAGTACGCCAGCTATCTCGCGAACCAGGCGGGGCGCGGGCCGTATCCCGGCGGGAATCTCAACCTGATCGAAGGAGTCATGCGGCCGCTTACGGGCAACTTGAGCGTCGTGCTTCTCTTCGTGCTTCCGCTTCTGACGATGCGGCTCCTCGCCGAGGAAAAGAAGCAGGGAACCTTTGAACTCCTCCTCACCTACCCCCTGAGCGATCTCGCGGCCGTCATCGGCAAGTACCTCGCCGCGCTGACCGTGTTCGCCGTCATGATCGGCGGCACGCTCCTCTACCCGGCGATGCTCGCCATTTTCGCGAATCCCGAACCGGGGCCCATCATCACGAGCTACCTCGGGCTCTTTCTCATGGGTTCGAGCTTTATCGCGATCGGCATCTTCTTCTCTTCGCTCACGAGCAGCCAGATCGTCGCGGGCGCCGCGACCCTGGGCGTTTCTCTGTTCTTTCTCGTTATCGGATGGGCGGCCCCTTTCGCGGGACCTACCCTCTCGAACGTCATCGCGCAATTTTCCCTCTTCGATCACTACGATTCGTTCTCGAAAGGAATCATCAACCTGCCGGACGTCACCTACTACGTATTTCTCACGGCCTTTTTTCTCTTTATGACGCTTCGATCTCTCGAATCATCTCATTGGAGGAGCTGACATGGAACGGCTCAAGAGAATCCTGGGGCCCCTCGGCCTCGCGCTCATCCTCGCCGGGGGAATAACCTATGGAATCCTGTATTCGAGCGGATGGCTCGCCGTCGTCCCGCTCGTCGCCGGGATCCTGCTCGTCGCCGCGTCGGCGGCGCTCAACTTCCGCGGAGCGCGAAGCGAGGGCTCGAGGCGCAGCGCGCGTTTCGGGATCAACGCCGCCGTTTCCATCATCGCCTTCGCCGCGATACTCGTCTTTCTGCAAACGCTCGCTTCAAGACACGGCGCGTCGTTCGATTCGACGGCGAACAAGCGATTCTCCCTGTCGCCCCAGACGGCGAAGATTCTCGACCGGCTCGCGAAGGATGTCGTCTTCACATGCTTCTTCAAGCCGGACGCGCCGGACAGGACCGCGCTCTCCGACCTCCTCAGGGAGTACGCCGGAGAGAATCCGCGCGTGAAGTATTCATTCGTCGATCCGGACAAGGACCCGGTTACGGCGAGGCGTTACAGGATCGGGAGCTATGGAACGATCGTCGCCGAGAGCGGCGGCAACGAGGAACAGTTCACCCAGATCACCGAGGAGAAGCTCACGAACGCGATTCTCAAGGTGACCCGCGCTACGAAGAAGATAATCTGCGTTCTCACGGGGCACGGCGAGAAATCGATCGACGACGCGGAACCGGCCGGTCTCAGCGGCCTGAAAAGCTCGCTCGAAGCCGAGGGCTACGCGATCAGGAACCTCCTCACCCTTCGGGACTCGATCCCTCCCGATTGCGCGATCCTTCTGATTCCCGGTCCCGAGAAGGACATCTACGCCCCCGAACGAGGAATGATCGAGCGCTACCTGTCCGACGGCGGGAGCGTCCTCGTNNTACGGCATCGAGGTCACCAAAAGCATCGTCGTGGACCGTTTCGCGAGACTGGTCTCCGGCAACTATCTCCCCCCCGTCGTCAACCAGTACGGAACTCACCCTATCACCGACGGTTTCAAGGTCGCGTCCTTCTTTCCCCAGGTCCGCGCTCTCGCCGCGGCGAAGGACAAACCGCCGGGCGTCGAGACCGAGGTGCTCGCCTCGACGGGCGCCTCCGCGTTCGGGGAGACGAATCTCGCCGACGTCCTCAAGGGAAAAACCCAATATGAACCGGACCGCGATCTGGCCGGACCGCTCGGCGTCGCCGTCGTCGCGAAAAGGGAAATCGCTCCCTCGCCGGCCCGAAACGCGGAGGCGGGCGGCGGAACGCGCTACAGCCGGATCGTCGTCTTCGGCGACAGCGATTTCGCGAGCAACGCGTATCTCGGTCTCTCGGGCAACAGGGATCTCATTCTGAACACGATCGGATGGCTCGCGGAGGAGGAGGATCTCATCGCGGTGCGGGCGAAGGATCCGGTGAACCAGCCCGTCGTCCTGAACATGCGCCAGGGACGAACCGTTTTCTGGCTTCCGGTCGTCGGTCTGCCCGCGATCGTCGCCTGCATCGGCGTGCTCGTGCTCGTCTACCGGCGGCGATCCGCTTGACGGAGGATTCGAATGAGTTTCAAGGCGACGACATGGATTCTGCTCGCGGCGCTCGTTGCGATCGTCGGCTACTTCTTTCTCGTCGATGAGAAGAATCGCGCCCGGAGCGTGGCGGAACGCAAGCTGAGCGCGAAGCTCTTTCCCTACCGGCCCGCGGACGTCGAACGATTCGTTCTCGTCAATCCGAAGGGGGAGCGAATCGAAGTCGCGCGCTCCGGCTCCGCCTGGAAGGTCGTCTCTCCGGTCGAGGCGCCCGGCGCGGGACCCGAAATAGCGTCTTTCATAGCCCAAATCGTTCCCGGCCACAGAAGCTCCGAGCTCGAGAACGTGAGAAATTTCGGGGACTATGGACTCCAAAAACCCTTCGCGACCCTGATCATGTACCGCGGGGGAGGCGCCGCGCCCGACACGCTTCTCGTCGGCGACGAGACGCCCGCCGGCTCGAACTGCTACCTTCGGCTGGGAAGCTCCCGAAGCGTGATCCTCGCGAACGCGATCATTCGCAACCTCATGAACAAGGGACTCTTTCACCTCCGCGACAAGAATTTTCTCCCGGAAGGCTATCAATCCATTTACGCGCTGGAGATTCGGACGGGCTCGAAACGAATCCGGCTCGCGAGGGAAAAGGGATACTGGTGGTTCACCGCGAATCGCGTTCGGGCGAACCGGCTCATGATCGAGTCGTATCTCTCCCGGCTCACCGACGCCGTCATTCACGAATTCGTCCGGGAGGACACGAAAGATCTCGCCCCGTACGGCCTCGAATCCCCGGCCGGGGAGCTCGTCCTGACCAAAGGCTCGGAAACCGTAACCATCGCGTTCGGGAACAAAAAGGATTATCTCGTCGACGTCGTCCGGACCGGGCTCGACAAGGTCGTCGCGATCGAGGCGGCGCTTCTTGAACCCTTCGATTGGAGCCCCGGCAATCTCCGCGCGATGAACCTCGCGTTTATCGACGAGGATTCGGTGCAGACGCTCAGGTACGAAACGCCCGATACGTCGATCGCGATCGAGAGGGCGGGAGCCTCGTGGCGCGCGCCGGAACGGGAGACTCCGCCTCTACGGCCGTCCGAGGTGGACGCGCTGATCCGGCAGCTCAACTCCGCGACGTTCGAGCGGATCCTCAAAGAGCCGCTCCCCGCCGACGGATCGCTCGAGAGATTCGCGATCCGCGTGATCCTCGCGGACGCGCGAGGAAACGTGATCGACCGCCTCGCGATAGCCGCGCACGCGGACGGATCCGAGACCGGATCCTCGACCTCGGCGAACGCCCTCGGCTCTCTCCCGCGGGGGACCGCCGCCGGGATCGACGCGGCATTCAAACGGATCGGGGCGAGATAGATGATTATCACGCGGCGCGCGTTCATGCAAGGCTCGGCTGCCATGATCGCCGCCGCAGCCTGCAATCCTCCCTTCGATCCCGGATCGCCGTCGAATCCCGTCGAAGCGAGGTACTACGAGAAAACCGGCGCGAATCGGGTCCGATGCGCGTTGTGTCCCCGAGAGTGCGTCATCGGAAAGGGCGAGCGCGGCCATTGCCGGGTGCGCGAGAACCGCGCCGGCGTTCTCTTCAGCCTCGTCTACGCCGAACCCTGCGCCCTGCACCTCGACCCGATCGAGAAGAAACCGTTCTTCCACTTCCTTCCCGGGACACAGGCCGTATCGCTTTCCACGGTCGGCTGCAACCTCAACTGCAAATTCTGCCAGAACTGGCAGATTTCCCAGGCGCGGCCGGAGGATGTCGAAACGCGGCGCACCCCGCCGGCGAGCATCGTCGATCAGGCGGTTTCCCTTCGCGCGCCGTCCGTCGCTTTCACCTACACCGAGCCCGTCGTGTACATCGAATACGCGCAGGACATCGCGAAGCTCGCGCGAGAGCGGAATATCAAGAGCGTCGTCGTATCGAACGGCTACATACGCGCGAAGCCGCTCTCCGATCTCTGCGGTCTCGTCGACGCGATCAAGATAGATCTCAAGGCCTTCGATGAATCGTACTACCGCGATATCTGCAACGCTTCCCTCCGGCCCGTGCTCGATACGATTCTCGCGATCCGCGGGCGGGGGATCTGGCTCGAGCTCGTGTATCTCGTCGTGCCGACCCTGAACGACGGAGCGGCCGGCATCAGGAACATGGCGCGCTGGATCGCCGCCAATCTCGGGCCCGACGTTCCGATCCACTTTTCGAGATTCTACCCCCAGTACCGCCTGGAAAACCTCCCCCCCACGCCCGTATCGGCGCTCGATGACGCCTACGAAGCATGCCGCGCGGAAGGGCTCAGGTACGTATACGTCGGAAACGTCCCGGGGCACCGGGCGGAAAGCACGTATTGTCCGAACTGCTCCCGGAAGATCGTCGCGCGGAGCGGATACCGAATCGAGAGTCTCGATATACGAAACGGCGCGTGCCGTTTCTGCGCCCATCCGATCCCGGGAATATGGCAGGAGGCGTAAGTATGATACTCGGCCGTGCGTTCTGCTTCATCGCGCTCGGCGCCGCGGTCCTCGGATCCGCGGCGGCCGCGCAAAAGGACGTGAGTGAAATGGACCATACGGTGCGTGAACCGGCGGTCGCCGGACAGTTCTACACGGCGGATCCCGCGGCGCTCAGGAAAGAGATCCTCGGCTACCTGGACGCGGCGCGGCCGCCCGCGCTCGGCGACGAAACGATCGCGATCGTTTCCCCTCACGCGGGCTACCCGTATTCGGGGCGCGTCGCGGCGTACGGCTACAAGNNCCGCTCGGCGATATCCCGGTCGACGTCGAGCTCGCGAAGCTCATCGTTTCGAAGAGCGATCTCGTGCGATTCGACGCGAAGGGGCATGAAGCGCGCGCGTTCCAGCGCGGCGAGCACGCGCTCGAGGTTCAGCTCCCGTTCCTCCAGGTCGCCCTGGGCGATTTCAAGCTCGTGCCGATCGTCATGGGAGACCAAGGCGCTCCGGCCGCGGAGGCGCTCGGCACGGCCCTCGGGGAGGCCCTCCGGGGAAAGAACGTTCTCATCGTCGCGAGCACCGATCTCTCGCACTTCCACGACGATGGAGAAGCGAGAACCCTCGACGGGGATTTCCAGAAACGGCTCGTTCTCTTCGATCCCGCGGGGCTCCTCA
>JAFNGP010000234.1:0-193 GCA_017885175.1 bacterium | reverse complement strand
ACCGGAGCAGCGTGGTCGGCTACCTTTCCGCGGCCATGGTGAAGGAGAAGCAGGGATCGAAATCATCGAAGCCCCGAGCGGACTCCGAGCTCACAAGGAACGACAAGATCTACCTCCTCAAGCTCGCGCGAAGCGTGATCGAGGCCGAATGCCGGGGCATCAAGCTCACGCTCGAGCCTTCTTCCTCGCCCAT
>JAFNGP010000233.1 GCA_017885175.1 bacterium | reverse complement strand
ACGGGAAGAAGCTCTCGGAGTCGGAAGAGAATCCGAAACACCGGAAGAAATAGCCTATGAAACGGTACGCGATCATGACGATGAAAGGAGGGACGGGGAAGACCACGACCGCGATCAGCCTCGCCCATGGCCTTTCGCTGTCCGGACGCCGCGTTCTTCTCATCGACTGCGATCCGCAGAGGAGTGTCGCGGTGCCCTTCGGAGTCGAGAGCCCCAAGGGGCTCGCCGATCTTCTGACATCGGGCGACGTCGACATCCTTCAGGTGCGCGACAATCTGTTCTTCATCGATTCGGGAGGGCGCAAGCTCGCCGAAGTCGAGCTCAAGCTCGGGGCGAGGGAACACCGCGAGCGGAGGCTGACCGATTCTCTCAAGCACCTCAAGGGATGCGACTACGTGATATGCGACTGCTCGCCGTCCCTCAATCTCATCAATATCAACGCGCTGGCCTATTGCGACGAGGTCATCATTCCCGTCTCCATGGATTACCTTTCGCGGGCGGGCGCCGAGCAGACGGCGGGAATCATCGAGGAAATACAGGCGCTCAACAGCCAAAAACCAGTATCGTTCCGGCTGCTGCCGACGTTTTACGACGCCCGGGTCCGGCTGTCGCACCAGATGCTCGGCGATCTCCGCGAGCGCTTCGGCGAGCGGATATTCGCGACGATCATACGGATGAACGCGGCGATCCGCGAGGCTCCCGGACAGAACAAGACGGTATTCGAGTTCGCGCCGCTTTCTCGGGGCGCGTTCGATTATTATCATCTCACCGAGGAGATCCTCGGGCTCGAACGTTCGAGCGCGGATATCGCGGAAGCGGCGCCGGTTCTCTAGCGTCCGACCCCGCCGGCGCGCCGAGCGGCGCCCTGCACGAAGGAAGGCACCGTGACCAGTTATGAATTGAGGGAAGAGATCGATCACGGGGGGAAGAAATATTTCCTCCAGACGAGTCTTCTGCAGAAGAAGAGCGTGATCCAGAGCTCGTTTTTCAAGGACGGCGTTCTTTTCGATACGGTTCAGATCCCCGTCGACGTCAAGGGAGCGCCCGACGACGTGCGTCGCGCGACGAAGGAAGCGCATCTCGAGAACAAGCAGAAATTCATGCTCGTCCTCGGCGTGAGCGAACGCATCCGTTCCTCGGAGGATCCGAAGCCGCATCTCAGAATCGCCCAGGCGCTCTTCAAGCGGCATCTCTACCACGAGGCGATCCAGGAGGCGCAAAAAGCCATCAAGAAAGGGAACAAGGATTCCCTTTCCAGCATGATCGTCGGGGAATCGCACTACGAGATGGGAGATTTCGAGAAAGCGTTCGAGGCGACACGGGCCGGCATCGAAGCCGCGCCCGATTACCCCGACATGCACAACCTTCTCGGCAAGGTCTATCTCAAGCAGCAAAAATGCAAGCCGGCGATCGAGTGCTTCAAACGGGCCGTCGAGCTCAACCTCTACTACGGCGAGCCCTACCTCAACCTGGCGCGCGCGTATCTCCTCAATACCATCGTGAAAGAGGATTATGAGCTCTCTCGCGACCTCGAGACGACTTTTCCGGACAACCTCGAGCGCGCGGAGCAGCTCGACCCGTACCTCGCGCACGATCGCATCGAGGAGGCTCGGGCGCTTTTCAGGCAGAAGGACTACGACGGGGCGTACGGGATTCTCGAGTCGGCGAAGCAGACGTCGGCCCGCGGCGGCATCGACGACATCATTCTCGATCTCTACATGATGCTGCTCTACGACGGGGAGGAGTTCCAGGAGGGGGAGATCGAGAAATATCTCGACCGGGTGCGTGAGATCGTCGACCAGAATCCGACCTTCGCGGACGGCTACAACAGCCTCGGTATTCTGTATACTGCAAAATGCAAGATATATATGGACAGGGCGAGCAAGGCCTTCCGCAAGGCTCTCGAGATTAACGCAAACTATCAAAAGGCCCAGAAGAACCTGCGATTGTCCGAGAACGACCGGCAAGGCATATTTATCCTTCTTAAGGCATTATTGGACTGAAGTTTGCTAGTATGGGGACAGGCACAGGAGAGGACCGGCAGATTTATGGACAAGCTCGCTATCGATGAAGAATTTGTGGATAATGTCGTCGTTCTGAAACTGCGCGGCATAATCGACTCGGGCACGGCACAGTTCCTCGAGGACAGGTTCAACGATCTCGTCTCCTCGAACAGCGTGCGGATCGTGGCCGATCTCGGCGACGTGAACTACATCAGCTCCGCGGGGTGGGGCATCTTCGTCGGGGAGATCAAGGGAATCAGGCAGCGGAACGGGGACATCAAGCTTGCGTCGATGCACGCCGACGTGCGGGAAGTATTCGATCTCCTCGAGTTCAATACGCTCCTGAAGCCGTACAATACGAAGGAGGAGGCGCTCGCCGCCTTCGCGATGCATCAGAATACAAGGATTCAGGATTCGTGAAAGGGCTTTAGAAACGAGGTTGATATGGAAGGAATCAACGTATCATTTTCGAGACCTGAGGAGAACGCGGATGTATCGGTGCTGTCCGTTCAGGGGTACGTGGATACTACCACATCGGCCGAGCTCGAGGAGAGCCTGAAGAGACTTCTCAAAAAGGGTCGNNCGATTCGCGAGAACGGCGGCGATCTGAGGCTCGCCGCGATGATCGGCGACGTCTTCGAGGTCTTCGAGCTGCTCGAGTTTCAGACAATTCTCCAGAGCTTCGATACGGTCGACGAGGCCGTGAAGAGCTACAAGAAGACGTCGGGCGACGCCGGGGCGAAGTCCGTCGATTCCGACGAGAATTCGGCGTCGGGCAGCAACGGCTCCCGGGTCGCGACCTCGCCGGGGCACAAGATCGATTAGCGCTCCTTCCCGGGCCGTTCCGCGCCACGAATTCCGCAGATCTTCCGCGGCGCCCGGTCGGGTTTCCCGACCGGTTTTCGGTTTTGACGCCGGCTTTTCTCTCTGCTAGCATGCATCAACCGTAAGACGCGAGGAAGAGGCTGATGCATTTCGAGCTCTGGAAGATTCTCGTCGCCGCCGCGCTCGTGGCGGTATCGTCGGTTCTCTATCGAAGGACGTTTCCGCCCCTACCGGCCGCGCGGCGCGCGCTCCTCGCCGCGATGCGGATCGGGGCGTTCGTTCTCCTCGCCCTTCTCCTCGTCAATCCCGTGTTCGTCTCGAAAAGGGTCGAAATCAGGAAGCCGCTCGTTCTTGTTCTTCTCGATCGTTCCCGCAGCATGGAGATTCGCGATTCGTCGGGAGGATCGCGGTTCGACGACGCGCTCGGTCGTCTCGATCGGTTTCGCGCCGCGCTCGACGGCGGGAAGACGGACGTCGAGGTCGTGCCCTTTGCGGGCGCGCTCTCGAGCTCTCCGCTCCGGCCCGACAGCGCGATCAGGGCCGACGGGGAGGGCACGGACGTGTGGGGCGCCCTCGAAGCCGCCCAGAGGAGGTACCGCGCCCGGAATCTCGCCGCGATCGTTCTCCTCACGGACGGACGTGTCACGCGCGGGATGGTATCGTCGGGTGAAGGCGTCGCGGCGCCGGTCTATGCGATCGGGTTCGGGGATACGCTCGGCGCTGCCGACATCTCTCTCGACGAAGTCGTTACGGATCGCGTCGCGTACCGCGGAACGATAGTTCCCGTCGAGGCGGTTATCCGCGCCTCGGGCTTCAAGGGCAAAACGATCGTCGTGCGTCTCCTCGAGGGGAAAACGGTCAGGGACAGCGCGACCCTTTCCGTGAAGAAGGACGAAGAGATCATCAGTGCTTCGCTCAAGTACGCGGCGGACGCGGAAGGAGAGCGCCGGCTCTCGGTGGAAGCGCTGCCCGTCGCGGGGGAGGAGCGCCGGGAAAACAACGCCGAATCGTTCCGGCGCGACGTCCTCAAGGACAAGGTGCGGATTCTCTATATCGATCAGTATCCGGACTGGAACATGACCTTCGTGCGGGATCTCGTCAAGGGTTCGAAGCGGCTCGAGGTGGAGGCGGTTTCCTGGATGGCGGACCGGGGCTTCGTGATCGATCCCGGGAAACAATCGTGGACGTTCCCCGCGGGCGCGGCCGGGATCGCGCGATTCGACCTGGTGATCGTCTCGGACGACGCGAAGCTCTTCAACGCGCGGTCGAACGTGGAAGCTCTCGACGCCTTCGTAAGGGCGGGAGGGAGCGTCCTCTTCGTCGCCGACGAGAATTCTCCTCTCGCGAGGGCCGCGTCGTTCGATCTTCTTCAGCCGATGCTGGGTCTCCGGCGAGTGTCCAACCCGCGGATCGAGTACGCGGAGGGCTTCGCCCGGGTTTCGGCGGAGGGGGCCGGCGACGCGATCGTCTCAAGCCTCGCCGAGGACGGGGGGCTCGACGCCATGCCGCCGCTCCCGGCGAGAATCGCGGGGCTCGCCGCGGCTTCGGGATCGCGGATACCGCTCGTTCTCGAGGATCGCGCCGGGAGGACGCCCTTTCTCGTTCTCGGGCGGCGCGGCGAGGGGCTCTCGGGCGCGATTCTCGGATTTCCCGTCTGGAGGTGGAAGCTCGCCGGCGAGGAGGGGCGGAGGATCTACGATTCGTTTTTCGGCGGACTCGTGCAGAGCATGGCGGAGGGCGGACGCGCGCCCGCTCTCGCGGTCGACCCCGACCGGACCGTCTATCGCGCCGGAGATCCCGTGAAGCTCGCCGCGTACATCGGGAGCAGGCGCCCCCCCGAAGGAATACGGGGAGAGGTGCGAAGGAAGGGCGAGAGCCGCGATTTTCCGGTGAGCGCCGTCGCGTTCGAGCCCGATCCGAAGCGGCGGGGCTATTACCGCGCGGCGCTCGATCCGCTTCCGCCCGGAGATTACACCGTCGTCGCCTCCGAAGTGACCGGCTCCGGGAGCGGAATAACCGCGACGGCGTCCTTCTCCGTCGCGAGCGTGTCGGTCGAGATGCTCGCTCCGTCGCGGGACGCGGCTCTCCTCGCGCGGATCGCGAAGGAAACGGGAGGATCGTATCTCGAGGGCGCCGGGCTCGACGTTCTCGAGCGTCGCTTGCGTTTCGACGAACAGCGCGTCGAACGGAGGGACATCCGCGAGGTTCGTGGAAACGCCGCGATTCTCATGGGCATCGTCCTGTTCCTCGGAGTCGAGTGGATACTGAGGAAGGCATGGGGGCTCGTATGAAAACGCTCATGAGCGTTTCGATGCTCGTTGCGGGCGTGCTTTCGGCGCTCGCGGCATTCTCCGTATCCGGCGCGGCGCCGCCCGGGCGAGAGGCCGGCGCCGCCGTGAAAGGGGATGCCGCGGCGATCGCGATCTACCGGGCCATGCACCAGGCGATGCGGGAGGCTCGCTCTCTCTCCTATGAGAGCGAGTACGTCCGGGAAACCGGCGGGAAAGAGATCGGCCGTTCGATCTATCGGCTGTCGCTCAGGAAGCCGAACTACGCGCGGCTCGAATCGAGAAGCGAGGACGGGACAAGGACCGGCGTGCTTATCCTCGACGGCCGCCAGATGTGGATCTACTGGCCGGACGGGAGACCGTACATCCACGAAAGCGATTCCGCGGCGAACACGCGCGACGTCCGGAAGTCGTATCTCCGGAAGGACGCGGGGGAAGGCGGTCATTCGATCGCGCGCGAAACGAGCGTCCTCGGCACGGGGATGTCGATGACGATTGTCGATCCGAGCATATTCCACGGAAGCCCCGATCTCATGGACGCGCTCCTCGAAAGCGTGAAGAGCGCGGGGTCGGTCAACGTCGACGGCGAGGTGTGCGACATCGTCGAGGCGAGCTACCTCGGGGGCCAGCGGACGAGGGTGTTCTGGATCTCGAGGCGCGACCTCCTGCCCCGGAGGCTCGAAGAGACGGTGAGAGGAAAGCGCGATATCGTCGTGCGCGAGCGTTGGCGCGACGTAGTCGTCAACGGCGCGGTTTCGAAAGATCGATTCAGGTGGAAGCCCCTCGCCGGATGGGAGGAGTACCGGCTGCCATCGCTCGATGACGGTCTCCTGAAACCGGGGAGCGAAGCGCCCGATTTCGATCTCGCGCTTCTCGACGGCTCGCGATTTCGTTTGTCGGAGCATCGCGGCAAGGTCGTATGGCTCTCGTTCTGGCGGCTGAGCTGCATACCGTGCCGCACGGAGCTTCCTCATCTGCAGAGCCTTCAGGACAAATACGCGGGAGAGGGGCTCGTCGTGCTCGGCTTCAACTGCGCGGACGGCAGGGAGCCGGCGGAGGAATTCCTTCGCGGAAAGAAGATACGGTTTTCGAACGTCGTCGATACGACGGCCGCCGCACGGGAAGTGTTCCATGAGAAATATCAGACGGCGAAGGGGCAGAGCGCGCTGCCGCTCAATTACATCATAGATATCCGCGGCAGGATCGCCGGAGGGTGGTACGGCTACGAAAAAGGGAGCGATCAGGGTGAAAGGATACTTCGCAGTCTGGGAACGGTCAGATGACGGGAGTTTTGCAAGGAGGGCTTTAGCCGCACAAAAGGGCGGAATTATTCTCTTGAAATGATCGGCGCGTTCGCGATATAGTCCCTGCGGCTCATGAGGTGGTGGTGGAAGATGCGGCGGTGGAGCCTTTTTCGTTTCCAATCGTTCGGCGCTCTCGTTGCGGGCGTTTTCCTCGAAATCGTCATTACGCATCCGAGCGCGGCCGGCGTCGTCATCAACGAGGTCTATTACGATCATCCGGGCAGGGACGACGGATGGGAGTTCATCGAACTCTACAATCCGGACGCCGTTCCGTGCGCGCTTTCGGGCTGGATCCTCGAAGCTCTCGATGGGACGACCGGCACGGGGAAAGCTGTGTGGGCGGCCTCGCCCGATGAGATCATCGGGCCCGGTGAATTCATATGCGTCGCCGGAATCGAGCGCGCCCCTTCTGCGCGGCGCCTGCTCAAGGGAGCTCTCGGGAACGGCCCCGACGCGGTGCGGCTCGTCTCGCCTTCGGGCGTCGTCGATCTCGTCGGATACGGCGCATGCGCGTCGAGCGATCTCTACGAAACCGCCCCCGCGCCCGACGTGCCCGCGGGAACGAGCCTCGCGCGCAAACCGGACGGCTTCGACAGCGACAGGAACGACGCCGACTTCGTTCCCGCGCTCCCGACGCCGGGACGAAGGAATTTCTTCCGGCTCGACGTCGGCATTCGCCTCGTCGGGGAGGACGCCCTTCCGTGCCGGGGCACGTTGTTCTCCCTGAAGCTGAGAATCGTGAACTGCGGCCTCGAGCCGATCAGCAGCCGCGTCTCCATTCTGACCGAAGTGCGCGAGTCCGGTTCCATTGCATCGTCCGGCGAGCTGGAGCGCGCTTTCGATCTCGCGGCCTCGGCCGCCGATTCGATCGATCTCGTCGTCGCGGCCCCGCAATCCCCCTCGTTCGAGGTTCGTGCGTATCTCGAAGGCGCCCCCGACGAAAACCCCGCGAACGACACGACCTTCGTACCCCTCGGCGCGTCCCCCGGAGCGATCGTCATAAACGAAATCATGTATCGCCCCGAAAAGGATATGAGCGAGTGGATCGAACTTGCGAACGTTTCCGCCGCCGACTGCAATCTCAAGGGATGGACGCTTTGCGACGCGACCGGCTCGCGGCGGCTCGTTTCATCGACGGATATGATTCTTCCGCCGGGGGAATTCTCGATACTGGCCAAGGATTCGGCCGTGTTCGCGCGCGAGTTTCCGGCGTGCGGGGCGCCGGTGAGCGGCATAGAGGGAGGCTGGCCCGCCTTGAACGACACGGACAAGGGGGATCGCGCCGACGCCGTCTCGCTCTTCGATGAGTCGGGTGTTCTCGTGGAGAGGGTCTCGTACCGCGATCTGCTCGGAGCCGAGCGCGGGAGAAGCATCGAGCGCGTTTCCACCGGATTCTGCAGCGATCGCGCCGGGGGGATCTGGCACCGCTCCGCCGCGAAGCTCCGCGCGACGCCGGGGCGGGAGAATTCCACGCTCGTCGAGCGGCCTCCGCGTTCCGGGGGCCTCTCCGTTTCACCCAATCCGTTCTGTCCGCGGCGCGACGGCGAAGTCTCGGTGACGGGAAAGCGCGCCGGGGGAGAAACGGGCTTTCTCGTGAGGATCTTCGACCGCGAAGGGTACGAGATTCGGCGCGTGTACGGCGAGAACGGAGGAGCGGACGTCTTTTCATGCCGGTGGGACGGCCGATCGAGCGGCGGCGCTCTTGTGCGAACCGGGCTCTACCTCTGTCTCGTCGAGTATATCGGGCCGGGAGGAGGGGTATGCAGAAAGGAAAAGACATGCATCGTGGTGGCGAGGGATTAGGCAAAACGCTCGGCTCCGTCGCGCTGATATGCGTCCTGTGGTTCGCCGCTGCCGCGAAGGCGGGCGCCGCGGAATCGAACGCGTCGGAATTCGCTGCTCGCATGCTCGCCGGCTGTCCTCGGGGAGTCGCGTCCGGAAACCTCTTCTTCGGGAGCGGCGCGAGCGAAAAAGCGCGGGCGGGATTCCGTGCGGCCGCCGCGAATCCATACATGCTCGACGGTCTCGCCGCCTCGGATCTTCTCCTCGGAATCGATGGAGGATCGTTTTCGGCATGGCTCGACTGGCGCCATCTCGGCGGCGCGCTCTACCGGGAGGATCGTCTCGCGGCGGCGATGGGTTTTCCCTGCCTCCTCGGCGAGGGGCTTCGATTGTACGCGATTCCCGCGATCGAAAGACGCGCGGCGCGCGGGTTCGGCGCAGAGGGCTCGCGTTCGCTGTCGCTCGCTCTTTCGTACGAATTCCGCTCGAGCGTGTGCGTCGGATACGCGAGCCTCGTGTCCGGGAGCGCGGAACCCGGGCCGCGGAATGCCCGGGCCTTTCTGTTTGTTCGCGCAGGCTCCCTTGCGCTGGCAATCGACCGGGCGATTTCCGGCGAACGCGGAACGGATGCGCAGTGCGCGCTCGAAGCATGGTTCGGAGATACGTGCGCGTTCACATCCGCGTACCGGTGGAAAACCGGCGAGCTATCGAACGGGATAGTCGTCAGGGTCTCGCGGGTGATTCTGGATTTCTCGTGGAGCCGGAATCCGGCGTTGGGAAGCACGGTATCCGCCGGAGTCGGGAGGTTGTGGGAATGGTGAAGTCTCTGACTCTCCTGTGGGTGGTTCTTTCGATCGTGTCGTGCGGGGCCGCGCGGCGTCCGGCGGACGGTGTTGAGATTCCGGATCCGCGGGATGCCGCCGGCGACGAGATCGCCCTGAGGGAAGGTGAGGACCCCGATCTTGTGCGGAAAGAGTTCGAGATCGTCGAACACGTCGATCATCGCGCGTCGGACGATGGCCGCCCCTTTCGCGCGACCTGCAGATTCACGGAATCGATGATCTCTCTCCCGGGCAGGGAGAAATCGGATGGATACCTGGCGCTGGCCGCCGAGCGCTGGAAAGCGCTCGGCCGTGGAAGGCGGGGCGATGAGGCCGGCGACGCGGTTTCCTGGTACCTGTCCGGGGGCACGTTGCGCGGCGCCTTTCGGCTTCACGCGGGCAGTTTCGTGCCCGACTTCGCGCTCGGGCTCGTCTTCGGCGGATCGGGGGGATCGTCACTTTCATCGAGCGCGTATCCGTTTCGCAGCCCGCGCCGGATCGCCGGCACGACCTCGTTTTTCCTGCAATCGCTTCGAGGCGCGGCCGCGGAGATTCGCTATCGAAACGTGTATGCGGCGATCTTCGCTGGGCGGCCGGTGACGTACGGCCCGGACGGTCCGGAAACCGGAGGGAGAAGGGTTTCCGGCGCGCGGATCGAGGCGCGGCGGAACGGGGCCGAAATCGGCTTCTCGGGTTCGAGCGGAGCGTCCGAATCCGGGAGATTCATCTGCGCGATCGACGGGCGATGGAGATCGGATCGGATGAACGCCGGTTTCGAGATAGGTTTCGGCCCATCGGGGGAGCCGGGCCTGCTTTCGGGCCTCTCGTACAGAGTTCCGGGAACGCGGGCCGCGCTCTTTCTCTATGCCGTCCCGCCGGGCTCCGCAGGAGTCTTCGGCTCTGCGAACGGCAGAACGCCGGGGCGAATCTCGTCGATCGGCGGCGCCGTCGCCGTCGTCGAGCGCGAGGTGCTTCGGCGCGTTCGCGCGAGAGCGTCGATAGAACGGCACGAGCGCTTCGACGGATTTCATGAAACGGTCCGGCAAACGACGAGAATCGAGTGCGAGCGCCGGGGGAGAAGGAGCCTTCTGAGGGTCACATGGACCGACGCCGGCGACGCGCGGCGGGACGTCGTTCCGTTCCCCCCCGCGGGAGAGAGCGGGCATGAAAGCTCGCATTCTCTCGGTTTCCTTTCCGAATGCCGCATCGATCGGAAAACGAGCGTCGGTGTCGTTTTGAAAAGGATCGAGGAGGCGGACGGCCTGGGATGGCTCGTCGCGCCGGTTCTTCGCGCAAGCCTCCTCTCGGCCCGCCTGCGGATAACGGCGTCATTCGCCGCCTACAGAACCGCGCTCGGGCATCCGGTCTGTTACTTTTATGAGCCCTCTCTTGCAGGAAGCTACCCTTTGCGCCTCGTCTCGCGCGACACCGAAAGGGGTGCGCTTCTAATTGGCTTATATATCAATCGATTATGTTTAATTCTTCATGCGGCGCTGGAAGTCGAACAGACGCCGGAAATCTCCGTGCAGGCGTCAGCCGGTCTCTGATCCTCCCCTCGTGAAGCGGCCTCGCGGCAAATTGGAATCATTCATGCAGGCAAGAGAGATATCATGATGGATTCCGTTCGCACTATTGTATATGACGATAAGACCTATGGCCGAAAGGTGGTTACCTTTCCGCCGGAGATGCCGTTTCTCGATCATCTCAACGAGCTGCTCTATTCGACGCCGACCGGGGAAAACAGAGACGGCCTCTTGAGGATCGCCGCCATAGAGCATACCTTTCAGCAGGCCGATGCCCTCGGCGAATATCTCGGCACGTCGAGCGAGCCTCATAAGGAGATACTGAGAATAGCCGCTCTCGCCGCCGAGGGTGAAGGCGCGGGTCTCAAGCTGCTCTATGCCGCGCTCCTCGCGCTCCCGCCCGCCGAGATGATGGTGACGGAGCTCGTCGAATTCGGAAACGTGAAACGCGTCATGGCGCGGATCGCTCTGAAAGAAAAGAAGGGGGCGGCGCTCAAGGAGAGCGAGGATTGGTTCAAGAAGAAGATACTTCTTCTCTCGATCTCGCACCCTCTGCCCGGTTCCTCGAGCGCTCCGGTTACCGAGCCCTGGCTCGGCTGGAGCGACGGGGTGAGACGGGCGATCGCGGATCCAGACAGGCGCTGGGACAAGGCGATCATGGAGCGCGCGAAAGCCGAGCTCGAAGCGCTCGACCTGCGCATCAAAGGCACGCTTGCCGCGATCAATTTCACGAACAAGGAACGTTCGACCATATACCTGATCGCGAAAGCGGAGGAGACGAAGTGGCGGATGCAGGCGCTCGAGGGCGCCTACCAGCGCTACGGCGAGGCGACGCTCCTTATCCGGCAAAAGCTCGGAGAGAAGTGGGATTCAGCCGTCGCCGAGCTTCGCAAGACCCCGGCTGGATCCGCGATCGCCGATCTCTTCGATATGCAGTTCGTCAAGGTGCATTCGCATCCCCATGTGAAGATAGGCACGGCGGTCGTCCGGGCCATTCTCATGCATCCGCTTCTTCTTCGAGTTCAGAGGAAACCGGATTACCTGAGCTGCCTCGCGATCTTTATCAATCATGCGGGGCAGGGCGTCCTCGAGATACTCATGCAGAAGCTCGCGGCGGCGAACGTTCTCAAGATGCTTCTCGATCTGCCCGGTTTCGATCTCGACCAGAAGGTTCTCACCATCGACGTCAAGCGGGTTCCGCCCGCGCATTTCATCGACATCGATCAGTTGCCACGGGACGTGGACTGGACGAATATTCACAAGGAACAGTTCGTCAGCTACCGGACCCTCGTGATGACCTATCTCGACAACGACAACTTCATTTTCGAGCTTCTCAACAATCCGCGGATACTCGCTCAGCCCGGCATCATCGCGCTCATCTCGCTGAGATCCCGCTCGATGCGGATTCTTTCCATCATCGCGAACAGACGGGATCTCTATACGGGCTTCGCCAACAAGGACGTGCCGCTGAACCTTCTTCAGAATCCCGGGAAGGTGCCGGTCTCGGCTCTCCGCAAGTTCATCCACGTGCGATTCATCGACAAGACGACGCTCACGCGGCTCTCGGGGAAAGGGAGCTCGCTCCGCGACGAGGTGCGCCGCGAGATACAGCACTACCTCGGCAGCCTCAGCTGAGCGCGTACGGATCGTTCTGTAGCTCCGGGGCCGTAACTTGTTACCCGTGAACCGCTCGTGTCCATTTGCCCCCCATATTTCATTGACAAAGGGAATTCCCCCTCCTAATATAGATATTGTTCAATTATTGAGAGATTGGCCATCTGTCTGGAGCTCGAGGAGGAGAGATGTTTGCTGAACGGATGAGCAGACTCGGCACCGAGACCGCNNGAGCCCGATTTCGATACGCCGCCGAATATCGTAAAGGCCGCCATCAACGCGCTCAAGTCGGGATTCACGCATTACGGGCCCTCGGCGGGTCTTCTCGACGCGCGGAAGGTGTTCGCGGCGCACATCACGAAGGACCGCGGAGTGGAGGTACGGCCGGAGAATATCGTCATCACTCCGGGCGCCAAGCCGATCCTCTTCTTCAGCATACTCGCGCTCGTCGACGAAGGCGACGAGGTCGTCTATCCGAATCCGGGATTTCCGATCTACGAGTCGGTCATCAACTTCGTCGGCGCGAAGCCCGTTCCGATCCCTCTGCGGGAGGAAAAGGGATTCTCCTTCGACGTCGACGAGCTTCGGACGCTCGTGAACGAAAAGACGAAGCTCATCATCATCAACTCGCCGCAGAATCCGACGGGCGGCATTCTCACGAAGAAGGACCTGAAGGTCGTCGCCGAGCTCGCCGACAAGTACGACGCGTGGATTCTGAGCGACGAGGTTTACAGCAAGATCGTCTACGAGGGGAAGCACGCGAGCATCTACGATTTCCCCGAAGTGAAGGACCGCACCATTCTCCTCGAGGGCCATTCGAAGACCTATGCGATGACCGGATGGAGACTCGGATACGGCATCATGCCGCCGAAGCTCGCCGACGCCGTCGCGAGGCTCCAGACGAACTCGAACTCCTGCACGGCGAGCTTCACGCAGATCGCCGGCATGGAGGCGTTGACGGGTTCCCAATCCAGATCGCGCAAGATGGTCAAGGAATTCAAGGCGCGCCGCGATCTCATCGTCGACGGCCTCAACGCGATCCCGGGCTTCACGTGTCTCAAGCCGAAGGGCGCCTTCTACGTGTTCCCGAACATCACGGGAACGGGCATGAAATCGAAGGAGCTCGAGGTGCACCTCCTCGAGAAGGCGGGCGTGGCGGGGCTCAGCGGAACGAGCTTCGGGAAATACGGCGAAGGGTACCTGCGGTTCTCCTACGCGAACTCTCAGGAGAACATCAAGAAAGCGCTCGAAAAGATCAGGGGCGCTCTGTAAGAAACGGGAGCATAGACCGAATACCCCCTGTTGAGGGCCGGAGCCTTCAACAGGGGACTTATTTTTAGGAGGTAACTTTTCGTGCGTGGAATGGACGTCATCGCCCTCGGCGGAAACGCGATCATCCCGACGAAGGGAAGCGGGACGATAGGGGCCCAGCGCGAGCTCACGTCGATCTCGATGCGGCAGGTCGCCGAGCTCATCATCTCCGGCCGGAAGGTGATCATCACGCACGGGAACGGCCCCATCGTGGGAAACATCGTCGAGCGGAACGAGGCGGTGAAGGGCCGCATACCGCCGATGCCNNTCGTCACGATCGTGTCGCAGGTCGTCGTTTCGGAAGAGGACGAAGCGTTCGAGCACCCGACGAAGCCCATCGGCCTTTTCTACGGCAAGGAAGAGGCCGAGACGCTGGCCAGGGAAAAAGGGTACCGGATGATCATGGACGCCAATCGCGGATACCGCCGCGTCGTACCCTCCCCGCGGCCTCTCGAGATCGTCGAGGCCGATATCATCACGAAGCTTCTCAAGCTCGGCGTCGTGGTCATCGCGGTCGGCGGCGGCGGCATCCCGGTCGTGCGAAGCGGCAACGAGCTCGTCGGTATCGAGGCGGTCATCGACAAGGACCGCGCGGCCGCGGTCCTGGGCGAGATGACGCAGGCGGATCGCCTCGTGATTCTTACGAGCGTCTCCGAGGTGTACGTTCATTTCGGCACGCCGGACCAGAAGGCGCTGCGCAGGATAAAGCTCGCCGAGATAAAGAAGCTCCACGAGGCGGGAGAGTTTCCGCCGGGAAGCATGGGTCCCAAGATCGAAGCCGCGATCGATTTTCTTGAATTGGGCGGAAAACGGGTCATCATCTCCGATGCCACGATGCTGCTCGACGCCTGCAAGGGACACGTGGGCACGCACATTCTTCCCGACTGATTCGCGGAGCGCGGTTCCCTGACGACGGTAAGCATTCGCAGGCGGAGCGCTCTTCCGCGCCCGCGCCGGAGGTTCGCGTGCGTTGCGCCCTTCTCTATCACGACGGCGCCCTTGACATCGATCTGGGAGAACGACGCGGCGTCAGGGTGGCGGGAAACGTCTATCCCGCGCCGCTCTCCGATCCGGAACGTTCTTGTATCGAGGCTCTCGAGAAGCCCGTCGGCGCCCCGGCGCTCCGGACGATCATCCCGCGGTCCGGGAACATATCGGTTTTGATCTCCGACCTCACCCGGGGAGGGAGCACGGGGCGGATGCTCGCCGGGCTGCTCGGTTTCCTCGAGGCGCACGGCGCCGGGCCCGAGCGCGTCTCCGTCGTCGCGGCTCTCGGAATGCACCGCGGGTTCCGCCGGGGAGAGCTCGAGGCGCACATCGGCGCCGATACCGTACGGCGCTGGAGGGTGATCGAGCACGACGCGCGCGACCCTGCCTCGCTTCTCGACGTCGGAACGACACCCGCGGGCACGCCGTGCATGTTCAACAGGGCCGTCGCCGAATCCTCTCTCGTCATAGTCTTCGGGGCGGTTTCGTTCCATTACTTCGCCGGGTACGGGGGCGCTCGCAAGCTCATCCTTCCCGGCGTCGCCGGGGAGAGGACGATCGTCGCGAACCATCGACTTTCGCTCGGAAGGGATCCCGGCGCGGGGCTTGCGCGCGGCTGCCGTTCCGGCGCGCTCGAGGGCAATCCGGTGCACGAAGACATGCTCGCGGGGGCCCGTCTTCTCGGCGCGCGGACGTTCGCCGTCAACTCGGTGAGCGGCGCCCCGGGGCGCGTGGCCTTCGTAAACGCGGGCGAGCTCGACGCCTCCCACCGCGCGGCATGCGATTTCGTATCGGCGCATTTCCGCTTTTCGGTGGAGCGGCTCTATCGCGCCGTGATCGTCTCGGCGGGCGGCTTTCCGGGGGACATCAATCTCCTCCAGAGCCACAAAGCGCTGAGGCACGCATCGAACGCGCTCGAAGAGGGAGAGCTCCTGCTCGCCGCGGCGGCCTGTCCGGAGGGGATCGGTTCCGATTCGTACCTCGCCGCTTTCGAGAGCGGACGACACGCGGTGAGCGACGCGGTGAGAAAACGGTATACGCGCAATTCTCAGACCGCGATATCGACGTGCGAGCTTGCGTCGCGCTTTTCGATCTATCTCAGATCGACGCTTTCGGACGACCTCGTCGCGCGTTTCGGTCTCTGTCCATGGAAGCCCGGCTACGAAGAGTATCTCCTGGAAGGAATCGCGGGCGAAGATATACTCGTCATCGCGGACGCGTCCCGGTTTCTTCCCGTGAAACGATAGCGGCCGCGCGTAATATTTCTTTTTATGTCGTGTCATGTGCGAGTATAATCGAATCCAATGCAGCCCGCCCGGGCGCATCGGCGGAACGGGCGGGATGGAGGAAATCGGATTCATATGAATGTTCTCGTTATCGGCAGCGGCGGCCGCGAGCACGCGCTCGTCTGGAGAATAGCCCAGTCGCCGGCGGTGAAAAAGATTTACGCGGCGCCGGGGAACGCAGGCATAGCCGCTCACGCCGAATGCGTCGTCGTCGACGCGGACGATCTCGACGGACTTCTGAAGCTCGCGCTCGAAAAGAAAATCGACCTCACCATCGTCGGCCCGGAGGCCCCGCTCGTCGCCGGCAGCGTCGATCTCTTCACTTCGAAGGCCTTGCGGATATTCGGATTCGACAGGAAAGGGGCGCGCCGCGAAGGGAGCAAGGTCTGGGCGAAG
>JAFNGP010000232.1 GCA_017885175.1 bacterium | reverse complement strand
GGCAGGTCGGTCGGCGGCACGTCCGAACTCTTCTACGGGACGATCGACGAGCTCAGGATAACGACCCGGGCGCTGACTCCCACCGAGATCGCGGCGAGCCGGTATGCTCCCCTGTCCGAGGGCCGCTACTACTGGACGGTGAAGGCGAGCGACGGCAAGAACACGGACACCCACGTGGTCAGCTTCTTCGATATCGTGATTCGACCGGAGATTCCCGCCCTCGGCGCTCCGGCCGATCTCGCGCTGATAAACGACGCCACGCCGACCTTCACGTGGAGCGCCACGGCGGGCTCGGGCGGGACCTACGCGCTGGAGTATGCGCTGGATGCCGGGTTTATGAACGTGGTGAAGACAATCAGCAATATCGCTACAAATGCCTACACCGTTCCCGATCCCGACGCACTGGCGGACAACACATACTACTGGCATGTGCAGGCGATAGATCAGTGGAACAATATGAGCGGGTATCAGGCCGCGCCCTTCTCGTTCAGCGTGAACGCGGTGGCGCCCCCGCCGCCGGCCAACTTCACCGCCGAGCCGGGGGATAACGGGTGCAGGCTGAGCTGGACGAATCCGTCCGGCGGAGACTTCGCCGGCGTGACGATCCGGCGTAATCCCTGGAACACCGGGGCCTATCCCGAGTACGAGGGCGCGCCTCTCGGCTATCCCGCCGGCCCGACGGAGGGAACCGAGGTGTACACCGGTACGGCGGAGTCGTTCAAGGACGCCGGCATACCCCGGAACGTGTACTACTACACCGTCTTCTCTTTTGATAATGCCGGCAACTACTCGGCCGCTTCTCCGGCCGCGCAAAAGAGGGCTACGAGTTACTGGCTCGGCGACGTCGAGCCCGACGGATACGTGCGGTCGGAGGATGTGGTGGCCTTCTCGAGCGCGTTCGGTTTGTACGAGAGCGATCCCGGCTGGAAGAATTTCTGCGACTTCGGGCCGAGCGACGACTATTCGAGATTCGGCGTGCCGGTCCCGGATAATGCGGTCGATTTCGAGGATCTCATAATCCTCGCGATGAACTTCGGNNCGTTTCGATCGTTCTCAAGAACAAGGCCGCGACCCTCAAGGGTGTTCGTCTCGTGGTCGAGGTCGCCGGCGGGGAGCTCGCGAGGGTGGAGCGCGGTTCGCTTTTCGCGGGGCATTCGAATCTCTTCTTCGGCGCGATACGCAAAGGCGCGGCGGTCGACGTCTGCGCGGCCGTTCTCGGCGTCGACGCGCCGCTGACGGTCTCCGGCGAGATCGCGCGCCTGGTGATCAAGGCCGCGGGCGCGGAAGCCCCCGTCGTACGGATCAAGAGCGTCGATCTCCGCGACGTGGACAACGAGAAGACCGAGATCGCGGGCGAGGGGGAGTACGAGACGCCGTTCATGCCGACGGCGACGGCGCTNNCCGCCCTCATGCAGAACTTCCCGAACCCGTTCAATCCGTCGACCACCCTTACATTCGACATGGCGCAGGCGGGACATGTTATAATCAGGATCTACGGCGTGTCGGGCCGTCTCGTCCGCACGCTCGTCGACGAGCGGATGGATGCGGGACGCCACAGCGTCGAGTGGAACGGAATGGATTCGAACGGCTCTTCGGCGCCGAGCGGCATATATTTCTATCGGATGAGGGCGTCAGGCTACGAGGCCACGAAGAAAATGATACTTGTGCGGTAGCGGAGGGGAGGGATGAATGAGGCGCGGTATCGCGCCCCATCCAGTCCTGATTCTCTCGCGGAGGGAGCGCTATGAACCACCGCAGGGCGGCCCGCGCCGTCTCGTGCGTTCTTCTCATGTCCGCGGCTCTCGCCGCTTCGATCCTGCGCGGGCCGGCGAGCGCCGGCGCGGGGTCTTTCGCGGCGTCGAGCCCGACGGTGAGCTTCGCCTCGCCCGCGCAATGCGTGGAGCCGGGAGCTCTCTGCACGCTTCAGGTCATGGTCGACGGTGCGGTCGATTCCCTGAGCTGCATGGACATCTCGATCGTATTTGATCCGACGCTCGTCGAGTGCATGAACGTGCTCGAGGGGAATCTGTTCAAGCACGCGGGATATCCGACCTTCTTTTCATGGGAAAAGGTGCTGCCGGATACCGTGAACGCCATAGACTGCCTTCTCGGTTACCAGAGCTATTTCCGGCCGCCCGGCGAGCTCGCGAGATTCGTATTCAAGGCGAAGACGCCCGGGATCTGTCCCATATCCTTCGCCGCGGTCCGGCTGTGGGATATCGACCGGGTCGAGCTTTCGACGCTCGCGGGGGAGCATGCGGATATTATCGTCTGCGGGACGACCGGGGAAGATGCCGCGATCCCTCGCGCGGGTGCGCTCCGTAATTTTCCCAATCCGTGCAATCCGTCGACCGTGCTCACCCTCTGGCTGCCGGACGCGAATGGCCGGGCGGCGGAGTCCGAGGTCCTGCTCGATATCTTTTCCGTCTCGGGCGAAAAGGTGCGGACTCTCTTTGCGGGAACCCTGGCGTCCGGCGCAAACGAGATCGTCTGGGACGGAAAGGACGATCGGGGCGCCGTCGTCGCCACCGGCGTTTACATCGGCGTCGCGAAGACCGAGCGTGGAGTGTTCAGGCGCAAGATGGTCGTAGTCCGTTGAAAAGGGGAATGGCATGCGAAAGAGGCTGACGGTTTTCTGCATCGTGACGATCCTGATACCGTTCCTGTTTCCGTCGGCGGCGCCGGCCCAACGCTGCGTCTCGGTTCTTCCCGATACGACCGTCGTCACGACGGACATGCAGTTTTCGCTCGATGTCGCCGTGAACGATCCCGTCGACAGCCTCATGGGCTTCGACGTCATCGTCGGTTTCGACCGCTCGTATCTCGAGGTCGTGCGCGTGAAGAAGGGCTCGCTTCTCGCGGCATCGGGGTATGCAACCTTCTTCGGATGGCTCAACGAAGGCTGCGCGTGCGATTCGATCTTCGTGAACGGCTCGATCCTCGGCAACACGGTCGACGGCCCCGGAACGCTCTTTACGATAACCTTCAAGGCGCTCAATCTCGGAAAGGCGAATATCGTGATCCGCCGCAGCGATCTCAGAAACGGGATGAACCGGACGCTCTCCCATAGCAGTGAAAACGCCCTCGTTATCGTCGAGCCGCCCATCGGCTCTGAGGCCTCCTCGTGGAGTAGGGTGAAAGCCCTATATAAGTGAGTTTTCAGCCCCGAAGNNTTGTCAAGATACCTATTGAAAAATATTTCGAATTGGAGTATAATGAAAGTCCTAGGGACGGAGACGATATCAATAATGGCCAAGGTGCACGACTCGCCGGGAGCGCGGCGATCTCGAGACAAGGAGGTGTCGAAAGCGAGAGAAGTTGATATTGGTGCCGGATCAGCGTTGCGAGCGGCATTCTGAACGAGGGGATATAAATCCGGAGGGGATAAAATGAAGCTTCTGAAGTTCTGGTTTATTGCGCCCGTCATCGTGTTCGTTTCGGTGGCCGTCTGGGCGGCATGCCCGATTCACCCGAATCCGGGCGTCTACGAGACGACGGGCGGGACGGTCCTTCCCGGCCGTGTTTCGGAGGCCTGGTGCACGCTTTTGAGCCCGGGCGTTCCCGGAAATACTCAGAACGCGATGTCGTGGGACGGCGCGAATCTCGGCACCCAGTGGAAGGTGTGGGGAATGGCCATCGAACCGGCCGGCCCCCAGGTCGTGGGCAGCTCGATGGTGGGCGGCAACGGCTGGATCGCCTATTCCACGAATTATATCGGGGGCCAGTTCTGGCTCTCGAAGCTCCACGCCTGGTCGGACGGCGTCAACGATCTCACGGGACAGATCTCCAACTACAACGTCTACTCGCGTGTGACCTACGTCGGCGGGGTTCCCGTGTCGGTGTTTTCGACCGCCTACTTCACCGGCGTATTCGACGATTGCCCGCTCTGCACCCTCGAGTACGTGATCTCGAACGTGGCGCAGGTCTGGCCGGCTCAAACCGCCTTCTACCCGCCGCTCCTGTGCGGCGCGGCCGCCGGCGAATATTTCGACGTCTGCTGCATCAGGGCGAGCATCTACTGCCCGATGGGCGCCGAAGAGAAGACCTGGGGGGCGATCAAGAGCGTCTATAAATAGTTCTCCTCGGGGAGCCATTGCTGCGTGTGCTCCTGAAGGGCCGGCTCGTCGAGCCGGCCCTTTTTCTTTGCCCCGCGCGGGTCGGGCACCCCGACGAGCGGGTGACGCTGATGGGGTCCCCGCCCGCTGCGCAGCCACATCAGGGTTGATTTCAAGCCGCCCGTTTGCTAACTTGAAATGTCTATTCCCGATGCCTTTCTCCTCTCTTTTTCAAGGAGGATTCCAGTAACCATGTGCACGAAGCGCCTGTACCAGGCACTGACCGCCGCGGCGTTCTTCGCCGTCCTTTTCATCGCCGCCTCTTCCGCGTTCGCCGGCGAGAACGAGGATCTCAACTTCGCGAAGAAGCTGAGACGCGACGGGATGTACGTCGCGGCCGCCGAGGAGTTCCTGCGTTTCACGGAGAAGTACCCGCAGAGCGTGTTCCGGCCCGAGGCGCTCTTCAGCGCGGCGGAATCGTACCTCCAGGCGGNNGACGCCCTCGCTACCTACGAGAAATTCATCGAGACGTACCCGAAGGACGAGCGCGCGTGCCTCGCGCGGCTCCAGCGCGGCAAGATCTTCAAGGCGCTCAAGAGGTACAAGGAAGGGGCGGACGAGCTTCTCCTCATCCCGGACGAGAATCCCGGCTGCCCGGTCGTCGATCAGGCGCTCCTCGACGCGGCGGATTGCCTCATGTCGATGGGGGATTCGGAGGGCGCGTCCAAGGTTCTGCGGCGGCTCATCAACGATCGCAAGGATTCGCAGCTCACCCCCCGCGCGCGTTACATGCTCGCGCTCGCGCTCATCAATACGGGGCGCGACATGGAAGCGGACCAGGTGCTCGCGGATATCGCGAAGCTCTATCCGGCCTCGCCGGTCAGGGCGCTCGCCCTCGTGAAGCTCGGCGAACGATCGCTTGCGAAGAACGACTTCACGAAGGCGGAAAGCTATTTCCGCTCGGTCGAAAAGGATTTCAAGGAAGACCCTCTGTCGGAGAAGGCGGTGCTCGGGCTCATCGACATTCACGCGAAGAGGGGGAACGCGGACGGGGTCCTGAGCGAGTCGGAACGGTTCCTCGAAAAGTTCCCGAACTCCGAGATGCGCGCGAAGGTGATGCGGGGCGCCATCGACGCCGCGCTCAAGTCGAAGCGGCCGGACAAGGCGCTCGCCCTCGTCAACTCGCTCAAATCGGGAAAGGCCGCGAGCGACACGACGGGAGAATTGTCGCTCCTCACGGCCCGCGCCCTCATGGCGGCGCTCAAGACGAACGAGGCCATAGCCGAGCTCGAAACGATGCGCCGCGCGTACCCGGCCTCTCCGTACCTCAGGGACGCGATCGTGCTCGAAGCCGAGCTGCGCGACCGCTCGGGCTCTCCCCTCGAAGCGGCCCGCCTCTATAACCTTGCGCTCATGGGGAACCCGAACCGCGACGAACGTCTCCGGCTCAACGCCAGTCTCGCCGAGCTTTCCGCCGCGCGCCTTGCCGACACGCTTTCGGCGATCCGGTACTGGCGGCTCGTCGCCGACGAAGACAGGGACGGGAGCGCCGCGGAAGAGGCTCTGTACCGGGAGAGCGTTCTCAAGGAAAAGATCGGGGACGTCGGAGGCGCGACGCGCGGATTCGAAGCGGTCGTCTCCCGGTTTCCCGAGGGAAAATACGCGTCGCAGGCCCGGGACCGCCTCGCCGCGCTCTCGGTGCGCCCCGTCTGGAACGAGAATACCGGCAGACGCCTCGCCCGGATCGCCTCGTGGGAAGCGGGCCCCGCTCAGCGCTCGCTCGAGACGGGGGTTATCCTCGTGGACGGCGCCCGCGACGCGGAGACGGCCGTGCCGATTCTCGAGGCTGCGCTCGCGAAGGATCTCCCCGATTCGCTTCGCGCGAAGGGAAGCTACTATCTCGGCACGGCGCGTCTCATGCGGGCCGAGGCCGCCGCGGCGCGCGGGGAGGACGCGAAGGCGGAGCGCGCGCGCGGGCTCGATCTGCTGAAGAGCACGTCGGAGAAATACGCGAACACGCCGTGGGGCGAGCGCGCCTCCCGGGAGAATATCGAACGGCGGCAAGGCGAATGGAACCTCGCGGAGCGGCTCGGCAGGATCGAGGAATACTTGGCCGCCTACGGCCGCGGACAGGGCAGATGGTGGGCGCTCGCGAAGCGCGCGCAGTATCTCTCCGAGCGCGCGTCGCAGGGCGATACGGTCGCCGCGAAAGCGGCGCTCGCCGCGGCGAACGAGGTGCTCGGCTCGAACGCTCCGGCCGCGGAGAAGAAAGAGGCGATTCTCGTCGCCGCCTCGCTCATGCGCGCCCGGGGCGATCAGACCGGCGCCGCGCGGGCGTACGAGGGATTCGTCTCGGCGTACCCCGAAGACTCCAGGGTCACGCGGGTTCTGTACGATCTCGGCGAGGCGCTGCTCGCGGCAAAGGACTACGCGGGCGCCGCCGCCGCGTATGACCGCTGCATCGCCCGGTCTCCGGGGAGGGGGATCGCCGAAAAATGCATGATCCGGAAAGGGGACTGTCTCTACTATCGCGGCGCCTTCGCGGAGGCCGCCGACGCCTGGGCGGCGTTCGCCGCCGCGTATCCCGAAAGCGAGCTCGCCGGCGAGGCTATCTACCGCGAGGCTCTCGCGCGCGAAAAAGCGGGGGACGCGAAGCAGGCGGACGAGCTCTTCCAGGGGCTCCTCGCGAAGGAAGGTCTTCCGCGCGCGGCGCGGCTGAAGACCCTCGCCTGGCTCGGCGGGCGATACCTCGAGAACAGGCAATACGACAAGGCGCGGCCGCTCCT
>JAFNGP010000231.1 GCA_017885175.1 bacterium | reverse complement strand
CGAGGCTCGACGCGAACGCGACGAGACCGTAGCGCGAGACCCTCCCGTAGGTGCCCTTGAGGCCCACGACGCCGCAGAGGGACGCCGGCTGGCGGATCGATCCCCCCGTATCGGAACCGAGCGAGGCGAGCGCCATATCGGCCGCGACCGCCGCGGCCGAGCCACCGCTCGATCCGCCCGGGGCGTACGCATCGTTCCACGGATTGTGCGTTATCTGGAAGGCCGAGTTTTCGCAGGAGGAGCCCATGGCGAACTCGTCNNATCACCGCGCCGGCGGATCTGAGACGCTCGACGACGGTGGCGTCATAGGGCGGCCGATAGCCCGCGAGAATCTTCGAAGCGCACGTCGTGGGGATGCCCCTCGTGCAGAGATTGTCCTTGATGGCGATGGGGATACCGAAGAGCGGCCGTCCGTCGTGTCCCTTCGCATCGAGTCCCGACGCCTCTTCGAGCGCGCGTTCGGCGAATACCTGAAGAAACGCTTTGATCCGGGGTTCCCTCGCCTCGATCGAATCAAGGTACGCCTGAACGACATCGCGAACAGTCGCCTTGTGTTCGCGATAGATTCCCTGCAACTCGGCTATGGAATATCGAAGAAGATCATTCATGAGAGTCTTTCATGATAATAAATTGCGCCTCAGAGCTCGTCCGCCTCGATCACGGGGGGAACACCGAAAAACCCCTTTTCCCTTTGAGGCGCGGCGTCGAGCACATCTTCGCGCGGGAGGCACGGCTTCGTCACATCCGCGCGCAACGCCGGTTTGAGCCCGGCGGCATGCACGCGAGGCCCGAGGCCGGTCGTATCCACTCGCTCGAGCTGCTTGACGAATTCGATGATCCGCGCGAGCTGCCCGCGCAGCTTTTCGCGCGACTCGCCGCTCAGCTTGACGCGGGCGAGCCGCTCGACGTGTTCCAATTCGCGGTCGGTCAAGGACATAACATGCCTCCCTGCAGTCGCGTCCGAGAAGGCGTTAGATTAGCAGGAGGGGCGAGGATATGTCAACAGGGGACGGCCATCTCAAAGCGGCCGCATCATCTTCCGCCTCAGGCGAACCTGAACGGCGCATACGCGACGAGGAACTTCTTCTCCCCGTAGCGAGGGAAATGGACCGTGACCTTCATGTCCTTGCCGGAGCCCTCCACCTTGCGGATCGTGCCTTCGCCGTAGTTCGGGTGGATCACGGTTGCCCCGGTCTTGAATCGTCTGCTCAGGTATGATCCCTCCCCCGCCGCTTTCGGGGTCTCGGGAACCTCCTGTGCCTCCCGCGCGAAAAGCCCGCCGCGCGGCGCCTCGTCCCCCCCGACGATTTCGAGCAGGTTCATGGGTATCTCCCCGATGAACCGCGACGGAGAATTTCCGATCCAGCTCCCGAAACGCATGCGGTTCGCCGCGCAGAACATGAAGAGCCTCTCCTTCGCCCGCGTGATGCCGACGTAGAAGAGCCGCCGCTCTTCCTCGAGCTCGTCCGGCGCCTCGAAGCTCGAGTAATGCGGAAGCAGCCCCTCCTCGAGGCCCGTGATGATGATCGCGCGATACTCGAGCCCCTTCGCGTTGTGAAGCGTCATGAGAGCGACCTGCTCCTCCCCCTTGAGCGAGTCGAGGTCGCTTATGAGAGCAATATTTTCGAGGAAAGCGGCGAGCCCCGGGTCGCTCGCGGACGACGAGAAACGCTGCGTCTCGACAAGAAGCTCCTCGATATTTTCGAGGCGGGTCTCGGCCGTTTTCGGATCTTCCTTGAGGTGATCGCGATAGCGCGTTTTTTCGATCGCGGCGAGGAGCACGTCGTGCGCGGTTCCCTCCCGGGCCTTGAGCTGCAGGGACGAGACGAGATTCGAGAACTCCTCGATCTTTTCTCGGAGCGCCCGGGGAAGCCCCGCGAGGAGATCCTTGTCGCGAAGCGCCGTGAGCAGGCTCGAGTCCCCCGCCGCCTCCTCGATCTTCGAGAGCGTCACGTCCCCGATCTTTCGCCGCGGCACGTTCACGACGCGTTTGAAGTTCACATTGTCGCTCGGATTGTTGACGAGCTTGAGATAGCCGAGAAGATCGCGGATCTCCCGGCGCTCGTAGAAACGCACGCCCCCGATGATCTGGTACGGCATCCCTCCCGTCCGGAGCGCGTTCTCGATCGCCCGCGACTGCGCGTGGGTGCGGTACAGCACGGCGATCTCGCTTCGCCGGTAGCCGCCTCTGAGAAGATCGATGATCGTCTCGCGCACGGCCGCCCCTTCCTCTTCCTCGTCGTCGACGAAAAAGAGCTTCCCCTTCTCCCCGGCCCCCTTCGCGGACCAGAGGCTCTTGCCCGTGCGCCCCTTGTTGTGTTCGATGAGACGGTTCGCCGCGTCGAGGATCGCGTTCGTCGAGCGATAGTTCTCCTCGAGCTTGATGACGACCGTTCCTTCGTACACCTTGGCGAACTGGAGNNTAGATCGCCTGGTCGTCGTCCCCGACGACGAAGAGGTTCTTGTGCTGCGAAGCGATCGCCTCGATCATCAGCATCTGGATCGCGTTCGTGTCCTGGAATTCGTCCACGAGGACGTACTGAAATTGGCGCGCATAGCGCTCCTTGACCCGCGGATGCGCCGTGAAGAGCTCGATGACCCGCGCTATGAGATCGTCGAAGTCGAGCGCGTTCGCCTTGCGCAGGCCGGCGATGTACCCTTTGTAGACGCCTGCGTGGCGCACGTCGTTCGGATCGCCGGAGCGCTCGAGAGCCTCCTCCGGCGTCACGAGCGCGCATTTCCAGCGAGAGATCCGGTCCCGCACGACGGCCACGGGATTCTCGTCCAGGCTCCAGCCCTTTCCCTTGATGACATCTTTGATGAGGCGGACGGCGTCGTCCTCGTCGTAGATGGCGAAGTTCGCCCCGAAGCCGAGGTGGCTCGCCTCGCGGCGAAGGATCTTCACCCCCGTCGAGTGAAATGTCCCGATCCAGAAGGGAAGCTCGCGCTGTCCGAGGAACCGCTCGACGCGCGAACGCATCTCGCCGGCCGCCTTGTTCGTGAAGGTGAAGGCGAGGATTCGCTCGGGGGAAATCCCCTTCTCGCGGATGAGATACGCGATGCGCTCGGTAAGAACGCGCGTCTTCCCGCTTCCGGCCCCGGCCAGAACGAGGACGGGGCCTTCCGTAGCGAGCACAGCCTGCCTCTGTTGGGGATTGAGCGTATCCATCAGAATTGCGGCCCGATGAAGAAATGAAACACGGAATCGCCGGTCCGCGCGAAATCGGTCGGCCAACCGAGCTGGAAATTCAGGATCAGGTATCCGAACCGCATATAGAATCCGACGCCGAAATCGCTGAAGAACGCGAGATCGTTCACGACCCGCGGCTTGAGCCAATCGGGGAGCGGCTCGACGTATCTGCCCTTTCCCCAGACGGAACCGGCGTCGAGGAAGAACGTTCCACCGATGTCCTGGAATCCCCATCTGCCGGGCCATCCGAAGATGAGCGCGTCGATGAGCGGGTACCGGTATTCGACGTTGAAGAGAAGCATCCGGGAGCCGGTGAACTGGAGATAATCGTATCCGCGCATCGTGAGCGGGCCGCCGAGGAAGAAGATTTGCGGATCGTCCCCGACGCCCATCGCGCCGATGCCGCGAACGGCGAGATAGTTCCGGTAAAAGAGGGGCATGTATTTCCGGTAGTCGCCGAAGAACGTCGCGCGGGAAATGTCGTCTCCCGAGAAGGCGATCGTTCGCGAAGCGCTCAGCATCCAGCGCGATCCGATCACCGGGCCGAACGAGCCGAAATACGCCGAATCGTGCACGAGGGAGAACGTCGGCTGGAGAAGCTGCCGCTTGGACTTCGTGGGCTCGTAGTATTCATACCCCGAAGATCCTTCCCGGTACGTGCCGAAAAACTCCCGCTCCGAGACGAATCCCTGGAACTCGAGATCGACTCTCGTGAAAGTCGAGAACGGATAGCTCGCCAGCGCGAACAGGCCGTAGTTCCGCTCGGTGAAGAGCTGATAATCGATGAACGTCTCGCCTACCGAGGATACGCGGGAATTGAGATAGTTCTTGAACTGGAAAACGCCGATTCCGTAATCGATCCGTTTCTTGAGATAGCGATACGTGAGGAGCAAGTCGCTGTCTTCGATCGAGCGGAAGAAATTGAACGCAACGAGCAGATTGTGATCGCCGAGGAGATCGCTGAACGCGATCTGATTGTAAAGCTGGAACCCGAATCCCGTGGAATAGCCGATCCCCATCATGTTGCCGACATAGTCGGGACCGAGACGGACGTGGTATCGCTGGATGCTTCCGATCTGTCTCGCGAGCCGCGCCCGTATCGCCTCGAGCGTGTCGGGATCGATGTCGTCCTTCGAATCCTCGTCGACGACGATCGACGGGAACTCGTCCTCCCGGGAGCCGGGGCCGAGAATTCCTATCGGGGGAGGTACGTCGAGCCGCGTTTTCGTCGCCTCTACCGCGACGGAGCCCTCGAGGCGGCGAGCCGCGTCTTCGGCGCCGGCAGCAATGGCCGGCGCGGCCAGCGTGTCGGCGGCCGGCGGCAGCGAGTCTCCGGGGTGCCCGGACCGGGTTGCCGTATCGCGCGGCGCCTCGGTCGCGGCCGGCGCGTTCAGGGCCGGTCCCCCGGTCGAGTAGGAGATCTTCGATTTCTCCGTGAAGACGTCCATGGCGAAGAGATCGAATCCTCCAGCGTTGAACGCGCTGTACACGAGACGATCCCCCGCGGTCGAATGCGCGTAGGAGAATACGCCTCCGAGCAGATCGGTGAACCGGTAGTAGCTTCCGACCGCGACGCTTCCCCGGTACAGATTGCTGATCCCGTCCTCGTCGGAGGTGAAAACGATCTCCTCGCCGCCTTCCAGGACGACCGGATTATTGTCGTTGCCGGCGGTATGTATGACGAGGCTCTTTGCCCCCGTTTCCGTATCGACGCTCCAGATATCGCTATCGACCGCGCGCACGTTCCCGGCATCGGCGAAATCGACGCCCGATATCCGCGCGACGCCGGCGCTGTCGGCCGCGAACGCGGGCTGAAGCGCGTTCGGGGCGGAGCGGGCGTAGGCGATCCTCTTTCCGTCGGGAAACCATGAGGGAGTCTCTTCGCCGTCCGCGTCTTCCGTGAGCCGGGTGAGCTTCGCGCCCGCGATGTCGTAGAGATACAGATCGGTCTGCCCCTGAACCGTGCCGACGAGGGCGATCCTGTCTCCGGCCGGGGACCACGCCGGGCTCTGAAAGAAATCGAGGGGGATCGGAATCTCGTCGAGAATCTTCCCGTCGCTCACGCGCACGATGAACAGCTTGTCGGAGCCGTGCGATTTCGCCACGAAGGCGATCCGCGCGCCGTCCGGGCTGTACGTGAGATTCGAATTCATGCTCCGGATCGACTCGAACCTCGTCGACATCATCCCGGAGATGAGCCGCTTCTCGACGCGGCCGGTCACGGCGTTCATGAGGTAAATTCCGTCGAGCCCCTTGAGGTCCGAAAAGTACACGACGTATTGGCCGTCCGGCGAGAACGCCGGTTTCATGTTCATCCCGTTATGCTTCTTCACGTGATCGGTGAGCCGTCTTCCGTAGGCCTCCGGCTCCTTCTTGTCCGCATAGAGCGGCCAGTAGCGCCTCCGCATCGCCTTTTTCCAGTCGCGGCTCAGCTCTTCGGAGGAGATCCCGAGCGAGCTCTCGAGCGCCATGCTGATCGAGCCGCGCTGGTTGCGGACGTTGTCCATGATCTCGATGACCTTGCCCGGTCCGTACGTTTCGTTCAGATAGAATATGGCCGCCTGTCCCGACTTGTACGCCATATAGCCGCCGGTATAATCGAGATCGCTCAGATAGTCGAAGACCGCCGCGTCGCGCATGAACATTTCGCCGCTTCGATCGTACCCCGACGAATAGTATTCGGCGAGCCCCTCCATGAACCACAGCGGGATCGGAAAGAGGAGATTCCGCGAGAATACGGACCGCAAGAGCGTGCTGTAGATAATGTCATAGCTGAAGATATGCACGAGCTCGTGCACGGCCGTGTGGGCGTAGTCGACATTCGAGCCGCCGAAGTGGAGCACCATGCGCTTCCGTATCGGCTCCGTGAATGCCTGTACCCCTTCGGGAAGGAGACCGTAGGTCACGTTCGTCTGCTGGAAATCGGCGTGGCTCCCGTAGATGATCACGGGAATGCGCCAGGGGATCTGATGCGTCAGATCGGTCGACAGCTTGCCGTACCCGGACTCGAGTATGACTCCGGTGCGCGCGGCCAGATCGCGATAGCCGCCGGGGAAATTGATGTCGAAATGGGGCGTTTTGAGGACGTACCATTCGAACTGCTTGTACTGAATCTTGTTCTTGCCGAACCAATCGCTCTGCGCGCTCGAGGACGCCGCGAGCGCGACGACGCACGCGAAGGCGAGCGCTCCAAGAGCCGCTCTCGAGATTCCGTTCCGCTTCACGTTTGCACCTTTCTCACGAGGCTCGCTCGACGCTCGCGACAGTAGTAAGCTCGCGTATCGGCAAGTCGACTGCAAGCGTTTTTCTCCCTAGAACTCCCATCGGAGCTTGAGATCGACGTTGATCTCGTCCGAGGTCCGCGGGCTGTTTCCCTGGATGGCCTTCTCGAAATAGCGTATCACTTCCGAACGGATCAGGAACAGATTGCTTATCCGGTATTCCACTTCGATCTGGCGGGCGGACGAAATCGAAAGACCCTGTTTGTACTTCACGTAGAGACCCTGCGAGAGGTATTTCCCGATCCCGATCTTCGTGTCCCGGTAATCCCCCGCGCCGGCGATATCGCTCGCGCCGCGGCCGGCCTCGAGCTCGATCGTGACCCCTTCCATCTGGGAGTTGAGCACCCGCTCGATGTAGTTGGCGGCGAGGTTCTGCGCGGTGCCCATCGCGTCCCAGCTCGTTTCCGCTCCCTGCGCCGTGACGACGCCGCCGCCGAGCATCTTCCAGATATCGGTTTCGCTGTAGCCGGGATCCTCGTGGCGGAGCGTGAGCCGCGGCTCGAGATCGTCCTGATGCCACTGGAGCGTGAGGTATATCCTTCTTCCCTCCGGATCCCGCGTCTCCGCTTCGATATCGACGACGGGGCGAAAGCTCCCCGCGTAAACGAACTGGAGCCGTCCCGAGGTGATGTTGAATTTGTTGCCGTACACGTTGTACCAGCCTCGCACGAGATTGAGCTCGCCGCGCAGGTACGTGCCCTTCGCGTCGTGATAGAGCGTCACGTTTCCTTGAAGCTCGACGCGGGCGTCCGGCGTGCGGATCCACGTGTTGCCCGGGATCGCGAGATCGATCGCCGCGATATATGACGGCAGCTCGGGGGTGCCGGATTCGGGAGAGGCGGAGATGCTGCCGAGGTCGTAATACACCTCGGATTGCTTGACCCTGACGGAACCGGTGATCAAGGGGAGCGTTCTCCCGCCCTCGAATCTCGTCCCGACGCTCACGGCGCCGCTCACGATCGCGATGATATCGGAGAGACTCGCGAGAACGAACTCGTTCACGTCGCAGGCGACGCGGTATTCCACCGGCTTCCACCCCCTCAGCGAAATCGTGCCCGAACAGCCGATCGTCCCTTTCCTTCCCTCGCGTCCGTTGAATCGGGAAATCGTGATGAGCGTATCCGCGATAATGATGCTCGCATTGACCTCGTTGTACTTCTCCTCCATTCCCGAAAGCCGGAAGCTCGCGTTCCTGAAATGGAGGTCCCCGTAGAGGTGCGGAGAGGCGGCCGTTCCCGTCACCGTGAGCTTTCCCGAATACTGGCCAGCCGCTGCGGCGACGAGATCGGTCACACCGGGAAGAGCCCCGAGATCTCCCTCGGGCAGATTGATCTCGAGCGATACTGGACGTACGCGATCGAGCGAATAGAGGAATCCGGCCGGAACGAGAGGCACCGCTCCATGGAACGAACCCTCGCGCTTCGACGAGACATGAAGCGTCCCGTCGGAGGCGAGTCCGTCGTGATCGATCTTCACGTTGCAGTCGATCGAGGGAATATTGAACG
>JAFNGP010000230.1 GCA_017885175.1 bacterium | reverse complement strand
TACGTGAGCTGTTCCCCGTTCCGCGTGCCGATCGCGATTCTCGCCGCGGCCCAGGCCGTTCTTAAAGCCAAGCGTTGAGAGAATTGCCGCGCGGACGCCCGAGCGGCGGTCGCGGCGGCAAAGGAGGTTCGCGATGGATTTCGGGGGGGACCTTTCGATACTCGAGCCCTCGGTCGCATTTCAGATCATGAGTTTCTCGCTTCTCACGGGCGAGATCAAATTCGTCACGCATGACAACGTGGCGAGCTTCTATTTCAAGAAAGGGGAGCTCATCTACGCCACGATGGACACCCGCAAGAAGAAGCTGGGCAGATTTCTCATCGAAAAGGGATGGCTGACGGAGGAGCAGCTCGCCAAGGTGCTCCGCGATTACTGGACAAAGGATAGCCGCGGCCGGATCGGCCACGCGCTCATCGAGCGGGGCTATCTCGATTACAATTCCCTCAGCGAGGCGATACAGGAGCAGATGAAGGAGGTCGTGTACGAGGTGCTGTCGTGGCGAAAGGGACAGTTCATCTTCTTCCACGGCGTCCTTCCCCAGGACGAGGACATCCTTCTCGAGGTCAAGCTCGATCATCTGATACTTGAAGGGTTGAAAAGGCTCGACGAGGCCAAGGGTCCCCATTGATGAAACGGCGTCTCCTTGTGCTTCTGGTTGTGTGTCTGCTCGGCGCGCGAGCCGAAGCCCATCCCGCCGAATCTTCCGCCGTAGCCCGATCGCAGGCGATGGGAGGCGCGCTCGTCTCTCTCGCCGACGGTCCCGCGGCGCTCTTCCTGAATCCGGCGGGAATCGTCGTCCCGGCGAATCCCGCGTTGTATCTGGACTACGCCGAGCCCGCGGGGGTCCCCGGGGGGCGCGAATCGAGGGCCGCTTTCGCGGGCGGGAAGGGGAACACGCGGGGCGCTCTCGGCTGGTACCGCTTCGACTCCGAAAGCGAATCGGATAATTTATTCGCCGCGAGCGCGGCGCACCGGCTCATCGAAGGAACCCAGGGATCGTTCCTCGCGCTCGGGGCGAGCGCGACGGTGGCGGGCTTCTCGCGGAAAGGGGCCGATCCCGGAGAGAGGGATTCGCGCTGGATGGCGAGTGGCGACGCAGGAATAATATTGAAACCCCTTCCGGTCGTGGCGTTCGCGTATTCGGCCGGCAATATCAGGGACGAGCATTACGATCAAACGGGCGGCGACGAAACGCGGCGACGCGTGCAACGCTGGGGCGCCTCGTACTTCTGGGATGACAGGATCGTCCTCTCGTTCGCGACCGTGCGCCGCGCCGGCCGGACGACGCTCCACTACGGGATGGCCGTGAAAACCGCCGTGCCGATCGAGCTTTTGGCGGGGTTTTCGGACGGCCGCGTGACGGGAGGAGCGCGCTGGACCGGCGCGCGGCTCGGTGGCCTGATTGCATTCGCGGCGGATGAGGATGAGGGCGTTACCTGGACGCTCGCCTGCGAGGCGTATCTTCCCGGTAGACGGGACGGGGAGACGCCGTGAGAATGAGGAACGAGAGCGGCAAACGGGGTTCGTGCGCGGCGCTCATCGCGTGCGCGATGAGCGCGTGCGCCCTGCTCGCGTGCGCGATGCCGGAGCCGGCCCGGGCCGAGGAATGCCCCGATTCCGCGCTCGTATTCAAATGGTCGGCGCTCTACCTGAGCCGCATCGACATCCATGAATGGTCTTCGAATTTTCCGTGGAACGATCGGGATAACCAGTCGCGTTTCAACGACCGGCTCGCGGTTCTCGGAGAGATAATCCATCCCCGGGGTATCGCGGTTTTCGCGAAGGGCGCCACCGGTTTCCGCCTCGGCGGCGAATATCAGGAGCAGCAGTTTGTTCTCGATCAGGGGCACGTCGGCTTCGATCTTCCCGGAGGCGCGGTCTCGGGCAGACTCTTCACCCGCGAGCGGGTGTATCGAACCGATCAAAGGCTTCTCAAGCTGCTGTCGGACGAGGCGGAGGGCGTCGTCGATCGCGGCGAGGGGATCGCCCTCGAGGCAAACGCGGGCGCCCATTTTTCGCTGAACTATATCGAATCGATTCTTCGCGACGATGTCGCGATTCATGGGGGGCTCCCTTCGTTTCATGGCGGCGAGGATCGTCTCCGCATGTTGAGGCTGGAGGGGTTTCAGAGAAAGCGCTGGCATGCCGGGTTCACGATCTCGGAAATGCGCGCTCGATGGTACGGCGACCGGATCACCGTCGGGACGGACCTCGGCCTCAGGATGAGAGGGATCGATTTTCTCGCCGAGCTCGCTCGGACGCGGAGCGGCGGGTGGAAAGAGCTTCGAGGCAACACCCTTTTCGATCTGAACTGGAGCGCCGCGCGACTTGATGACTTCGGCGCATTGTTCTCGGATAACGACGCATTCGCGGCCGAGATCGAAGGTCTCAGGATCGGGATGGGGGGGTATGGCGCCGCCGGTCTCGTGCCGGGGTATCGATACACCGGGCATGCATTTACGAATCTCGAAGGAGAGTTGACGCGCGGGCTGCGCGAAAGCTATTTGCTGGCGTGGTGGAAACCTGCCGAATACGACGCGCTTATTACCGTCGATGCCGCGGACGGCGAGTGGTGGGGGCAGGATTTCAGCCGGCTCGTCGCGAGCGCGCGGATGCGGTACCGGGGCGGCTTCGAGCTCAGGGAGAGCGTTCTGTGCGCGGCGGGAGAGAGGAGCGCGGCGGAAATATCCTTCATCGACGACAACGCGTTCTCCCGAATCGTCATGACGGCGCGCATCGACGATCTCGGCGGCGGAAACCTTCTTTCGTATCTGGCGCGGGGGACGCTCAATTTCGGTTCGCGCGTTTCGGCGAAAAGCTCGCTCTATCTGTACCGTTCGCGTCTGAGTCGCTACAACGTCGAAATCGAATTCAGGCCGCGCGAGAGATTCCTGTTCCAGGCATCGCTCGGGACTTTCGTGCCCCGGGATGAGAGTATCCGATTCAATCGTTCGTTCGACGCATATCCGCTCGAATTCTATCCCCCGTTGAATGACCGGTCCATCATGTTCTTCGCGCGAATATGGTTCGGGGGTGAGGGGACACGATGAAACGGCGCTTCATGCTGTTCGTTCCCTGCCTTTTCGCGCTATTCGTCGCGGCGCAGTGCCGCGCTTCGGTACGCGTCGATGAGGAAGAGGTCGTCTTCAGGATCGGAGGGTTCACGGCCGGGAGGGTGTTCCTCGTCGGCGATTTCAACGGCTGGAACCCGACGATGGACCTTATGGTCGAGGCGGAAGACGGTTTCGAGATACGGCTCTTTCTCCTTCCGGGAACGTACCGGTATCGTTTCGTCGCGGACGGCGCCTCGAAACCGGATCCCGACAATCCCTGCCTCGACTCGGACGGCAACTCATGCTTCATTCTCATGGAACGCGACGGCGCCCTCGAGGTTATCCTCGCGGAATCGACGCTCAAGCGCGCCGGTTCCGCGAAGACCAGCCTCACACCCGCCGTCCGGATCGACGCGGTCCAAAGCGGCGGAGCGGGATCGCTCCGCTCCGAGTGGGGGATCGAGGGCACGGTCGACGAGCGGATCGACGCCGATCTCGCGGTCGGCATGACCGGGGAGTTCCCGGAAGGGGAATCGCTCAGAGGAAGAGCCTTCCTGCTGCGCGGCCTCGCCTCGTATCGTTCCGAACGGGGAATGCTCCGCGCCTTCANNTGGCCCCTATCGCTACCCGGCGAGCCTGTTCTGTCGTGGAGTGGAATTGGAGGGGGCCTTGCCTTTCGGCGTCGATGGCCGCTTCATCTATGCGAGCCGCCTGCGCGGATATCGTTCGGGGCTCGAGGGCACGGCCGATTCATCCGATATCTTCTCTCGACGCGATTTCGTTGATTCCGACTTTTACGGCCTGAGATTCGGGGCGAAGATACGAAGCGCGACGGTTCGATACCTGTTCAGGGAGAGCCGTATAACGAAAGACGGGTACTGGCGATTTCCGTCGACCGGCGGCGATTTCTTCACCGGGTACGAGCGGGACGTGTTTCAGGGATTCTCATTCTCGGCGCCTCCGAAGAGCGGCGTAGTTTTCGATGGCGAGCTTCTCTATGGCAGGAGCTTCCTTTCGGCGACGGGACGGCTTTTCGAGAACGCCGAAGGCGCGAGCGATATCGAGGATGTCTCGCTCGAAAGCGGATGGGAACATGGGCATCGGCTCTCTATCGGGATTTCGCGCGCGGGCGGAAGATCGCGCACCGGGTTCCTGTTCAGCCGGACGACGCTCGAAGGGGAGCGGGCCGCGAGAGGCGGAAGACCGGACGGATCGAGACAAGCCCTCGGCGGGAGCTTCGTCTTCGGAGATTCCGCGCTTTCGATCGGTCTCGCGGGGAAACTCGAGCAGTATTCCGCCATGAATACCGGCTCGATATTCCTGCTCGGCAGGACGAACTTCTGGCTCGACGGGGACGAGCTCACGTACGATCGCGTCCCGTTCCTCTCCTCGAGGCACGTCTGCGAGGTGAAGCTTTCCTGCGGTTGGAAACGCGAGCTTCCCCGGAACCTTCCCTGGGGGACCGGTCTCCTGCTCGAGATTGCGGGGCGATGGGACGGTACGGGCGACGGGCCCCGTTTCGGAGAGATCCGCCTGGTGAATGGAATGGCGGTGCACCCGCGCGTGACGTTTC
>JAFNGP010000229.1 GCA_017885175.1 bacterium | reverse complement strand
ATTCCGGCGTTCTTCGTCCTCACGAACGCGGCGGCGTTCTCCGGGGTTATCGCGTTTCTCGCGGGAAGGCGGAACAGAACATGGCGGAAGCAGAGGGCATGAAGGACGGCGGCGCCGTCATCACGAGCACGGCGAACGACCGGGTGAAGCGCGCCGTCGCGCTGCGCGACAAGCGCGAGCGCGACAGGACCGGTCTCATGCTTATCGAAGGAGTCCGCGAGATCGAGCGGGCGATGCAAGCCGGGGTCGCGCTCGAGCGCGTGTACTTCTGCAGCGCCGTCATCGAGCGCGACGAGGAGCTCTCGCTGCTCGCGTCCCTCGTCGAATCGCGCGCGCGCACCGTGGAGGTCACGGCCCGCGTTTTCGAAAAGATCACGTACCGCGGCGGCTCGGGCGGATTCCTCGCGATCGCCCAACAGCCGAAGATCGCTCTTACGGACCTTCCCGCGACGGGAGACGCGCTCTTCCTCGTCGTCGAGTCGGTCGAAAAGCCGGGGAATCTCGGCGCGATCATCAGATCCGCGGACGGCTCCGGCGCCACGGGGATCATCGCGTGCGGCGCCGGGACGGACCTCTACAACCCGAACGTCATCCGCGCGAGCCTCGGCACGGTCTTCACCGTCCCGTGCGCCCGGGCGCAGGCCGCGGAGGCCGTCCGCTGGCTCGGGGATACGGGAACGACGATCGTGACGGCGACACCCGGCGGGGAGCTTCCCTACACGGCGGTCGATTTCACGGGACGGCACGCGATCGCCGTCGGAGCGGAAGACTTCGGTCTCACGCCCGCCTGGATCGAGGCCGCGGATCACCGCGTGCTGATTCCCATGATGGGCGCGGCGGACTCGCTCAACGTCTCGGCGACTGCGGCGATTCTCCTCTACGAGGCCCTGAGACAGCGCGAAGCCCGGTGAAGCCGCCGCCAGGACAATGCTTCGCGAGGGACATACGCCCTGGCGCATCCTCCAAGCTTCTCCGTAACATGTTCCGGCTCAAGTCTTGACATGAAACCCCGTCTCCCCTAGTGTTGCATCAGTTATTCAGTTCAACTCAAGCTCAGGAGGTTAACCATGAAGATCCGTCACGCATTGTGGCTGTTGCTGAGCCTCATGCCCGCGATCCTCGGATGCGCCGGAGATGAAGGTCCCGCGGGGCCGAAGGGACCTGCGGGGCCGGCCGGCTCCGCAAACGTCATATATTCGGAATGGTTCAGCCCGGCAAGCTGGACTCTCGGATTGTCCTTCGGCGTCCATCAACGCGAATATGCGATGACCGCGCCGTTGCTGACCGAGGATATCATCGGCCAGGGCGTGGTTCTGGTCTATGTGAAATTCGTGGGATATGCTCCGGCGATCTGCCAGCTGCCCGTTACTATCTTCAGCGTTGGGCAGACCTATTGCTTCTATTTTCAAGCGGAGCCCGGCAACATCAAGGCGATCTACTACTATCAGTCAAGCCCCACGACCGATCCGGTTTCCATCGACGCCGCCAATCAAGTCAGGTATGTCCTCATACCGGGGGGCGTTCTCGCTGCGTCCGCCCAGCGCGCGGGAAGCACATCGATTCGGTTGACCGGCTCGCTGCAGTCCATGCCTTACTCGGAGGTTTGCCGGCTGTTCAATATTCCCGAGTGACGCTTGCTCGTCCACGGGATCCCGCGCTCCGCCGTAAATGCGCTATGCCGGAACTCGTTATTGGGGTATACTGCTCTGGCGTCCCAACAAGGAGATTTCCCTATGGCACTGGAGTCGATATTCGCCCGGCGCAGCATTCGGGCGTACACGGGGGAGCCGGTAAGCCACGAGGCGATCACGCAGATCCTCGAAGCCGGAATGGCCGCCCCGTCGAGCAATAACCGGAAGCCGTGGCATTTCGTCGTGATCCGGGATCGCGCGACGCTCACGAAGCTCGCCGAGGCGCATCCACATGGAAAAATGCTGAGCGAGGCCGCGGCGGCGATCGCCGTCTGCGGGGACACGACGATTTCCCCCGACTTCTGGGTGCAGGACTGCTCCGCGGCGACCGAGAACATGCTCATCGCCGTCGCCGCACTGGGACTGGGAGCCGTCTGGCTCGGCGGCCACCCGCGCGAGGATCGCGTTTCCGCGATCAGGGCCGTGCTCGGCATACCCGCGCACGCGGGCGTCCTGTGTCTCATCTCGATCGGCCACCCGGGCGAGAAGAAAGAGCCGAGAACCCAATACGACCCGAAAAGGATCCACGATGAAAAATGGTGAAAAACCGCCGGCCCGGGGAAGCGTGAAACGCCGCCCCGCCCCCGAGGGAGAGCTCTTCCGCGAAGACGTGTTCGAAACGATCATCGCGCACCTCGAGGGCCGCTTCGATTCGCACGATTTCATCTTCGAGATGATGCGCCGCTTCCCGCGCGAATACACGTCTTCCCTCTACGAATGCAGGCGGTCGAAGGATCCTATTCAGACGCTCCATGCGAAGATCGGCCGGAAGCTTCTCGAATTCGGCGATCTCATCAGGAAAACCGAGCGCAAATCCTCGCGGAACGCCCGCGGGCTT
>JAFNGP010000228.1 GCA_017885175.1 bacterium | reverse complement strand
ACTTGAGATCGTAGAAGAGTTTGCCCTTCATTTCGCCGATGGTCTTCGCATAGCCGTTTTCGACCTGGGCGAGTCCGGTGATGCCCGGTTTCACCATGAGACGCATCGTGAACTCCGGAACCTCCCGCTTGACCTGGTTGATATAGAACGAGCGCTCCGGTCGAGGCCCGATGAAGCTCATATCCCCGCGGATCACGTTGATGAACTGCGGGATCTCGTCGATTCGCGTCTTTCGCATGAATCGCCCGACGCGGGTGATGCGGGGGTCGTTCTCGCACGCGAGCTTCGGCCCGCCCTTTTCGGCGTCCTGAACCATCGTCCGGAATTTATAGATCATGAAAGGCCTGCCGGCGTTGATCTGCGCGCGCCTGTCCGCGCTGCCCCGGACGTTCGTCTCTATCGCCACGCTCGCGCTGCGCCTTTCTCCTCTTCGTTTGTTGATGCCGATTCTCTCCTGCTTGAAGAATATCGATCCCCGGGAATCGAACCGAATGGCCAACGCCGCGGCGAGCATGATCGGAGAAACGAGGATCAACGCGGCGAACGCGACCACGACGTCGAAAACGCGCTTCGCGACGAGGGCGCTCCCGATCCTCTTCGCCGCATCGTACTGGATGACCTCGGCCTGGCTCGCGATATCCTCCGCGAGCGGCTCGGACCTTCCTTCATAGGTGAAGTAGCCGCCCGTCTGATCCAAAGCTGTTCTATGAAAAACCGACATCTTTCAAACCTTTCGTAATGTTTAGCAGGATGCGTTGCGGATAGACTCCTACCGCTTTTGCCCGGCTATTCGCAATTTTCATTCCTCAATATAGAGCCGCATTCAAACTTGACATATCACATTAATGATACGTTACATCAGATTGTAGCATAGATAGATAGAAATGTGAAGAATATTTGAGCGAATTCGTATGTATTGGCAATTGCCAAAAAGGGCGGGGTTTTCTGGGATTTTTTCCCCTATCCGATAGTCCGTGTTGGGCAATATCGCCCACCACGCGATCGTCCGAAGGCCGCCGTCGAAAGGGATTCTCAGGGAGCGGTCGTTACCTCGTTGCTCCTTGAATTCTTCCCGCCGGCGTCGTAAACGTAAATCCGGTAATAATAGTTGTTCCCCGCGAGATCCAGGCCGGTGTCGTCATAATAGGTTCTCTCGCGATCGGCGATCGTGGCGACGAGGGTCGATGCCGTCGTTACGCCCGGCTGTATCGATCGATAGATGCGGTACTGGCTGAAATCCGTAGCGCCATTCACGCTCCAGGTGAGGGTCAGTCGGTTTGCGCCCACGCTCGAAGGATCGTCGAGCACGACGGGATCGGGGACCGCGTCGAACGTATGCGGCGAGATCTCGTTGCTTCCCGCGGTCTCGTTGAGATCGTTCACCACGAAGATTCGATAGTAATACCGCGTTCCCTCCTTGAGGCTTCCGTCGGGATAGCTCGTCTCGGCGGCGCTGAAGAGCTCCCGCACGAACTCCGAAGCGGACTCCGTCACGCCGGGCGAAGCGCCGCGGTAGATGCGATAGCTCTGAAAATGCGCGTCGGCCGACGCCGCCCACCTGATCGTGATGCTCGTCAGGGACGAATCGGAGGCGCCGATGAGACGCACCGCCGATGGCGGATCGGTAAACGATATTCTATCGAGGCTTTCGAACGGCGGCGCTTCGTTGCCGGCCACGTCCACAAAAGAACCCGCGACCGCGAGATCCGTTCCCCTGATCGATGCCGGAAAAACGAAATCCGCCTCGTATATGCCGTCCCCCGCGGCGGGATCCCCACCCATGCCGTTGTCATACAGGTCCACGGAACCGCCATAGTTCTCGAACGATATCTTCGCCTCGCCTCCCCGTTCGCTACCCTCGATCCGCATCCTGAAATGCGCGGCGGCCCCCGGTCGGTACAGACGCGGCACGGGGCTTGTTTCGATGCTCTCGATCATGGCGAACCGGTCGAGGGTGATCGAAGAGGACACGACCGGCGAGAGCGCTCCGCTCCGGTCTCTGAATTTCGCATAGACGTTCTTCGCGCCGTCGGATCCGTCGAGCGTCCAGCCATGCGCTCCTGCGTAGCTCTCCCATTCCCCTTCCGCACCGGCCGCATCGTTCGATATCAGCATATATGCCGTGGTTTCCGGAGCCGTAAGCGCGAGAACGGCGGAAACCGAGCGCGTCGCGGCCGTTCCTCCGTTTATGGAGATCGCATAGACGGCAGGGGACGCGACGATCTCGACGGATCGTTTGCCTTCGAGCCGCTTCGCGCTTACCGAGGAAACGGCGTAGAAGTAGAGGCGGCCGTTCTGCACGTCGGCGTCGGCGCAGGAAGTGTCCGTCGTTTCCGCGAGCCGCTCGAAAAGGCTCCCGGTATCGACCGATCGATAGACGCGGTATCGCTCGGCGCCATCCACCGCCCCCCATCTGATCGTGACGGTGCCGTCTCCGACCACGGCGGCAAGCCCTTGCGGGGCCATTATCTCATCCCCGGGGATTTCGAGCGGCGCCTCCGTGACGCTTTCGAAACACCCGGTCTGCAATCCCGCGAGGATCAGCATCATACCGGCGGCCGCAATCCTTCTCATCGAAAGAACCTCCGTTACGTCAAAATCTCATTGCTATCGAAGCTCCCCGCGCGTCGAGATCGAATGAATATTTCGCGCCGGGCCCCTGCCGCTCCCCGGGGATGAACGTATCGATCACGTTCCATCCCCACAACGCGGCGAGCGCGATGAGCGACGCGTCCCTTCGATCCTTTGCGCGTCCGACGTCGCTCCAGAGACGACCCGCCTCGTTCCTGAGCCGCTCCTTTTCCGATACGCCTTCCGCGGCGTCGAAACGTTCGACACCGAGCTCGTAATCGTCGGCGGCGTACTCATACCCGGTTTGATAATCGAGCGCGACGAGCCCCGCGGCGAGGGTCGCCGCCGAGAAGAAAACGCCGCGCGCCGTTTTGCCCTGATAGAATTGCCCGCGTCCGGGCCTCAGGAGCGAATAGATGAACGCTTTCGGCCGGGACTGGCGCGTTCCCCGAAGCGCGATCTCTCCCTTCGCCTGATCGCCGAGCGATTTCGGCGCACTGTCCATAAAGAACGGCTCGATGACCTGCCACGCGTAGAGAGCTCCCGAGAGAATCGCGAGCCGCAGACGCAGATCGTTCTGGATGTTCACCTCGCGCGAGGCCCCGTGCGCCTCGGTCTGGAGGCGTTCCCGGTCCGCCCAGGTATCCGCCCGAGAGAAAGCCTCGTTGAGCGCGTCGAGCCGGTTCCGCCGATCGCGGTATTCCATCTCCTCATGGAGCAGCAAGCCGAGAGATGCCGCCATGCCGATATCGTCGCTCAGGGCGGCAGGGCCTCTTCCCGCGCTCGCCGAACCCCAGCCGGGAAGCACGATGTTCCTCGCCGCCAGTCGCGCCTGAATCCCCTGCACGCGCGCCGCTCCGCCGTCGATCGAAAACGCCCCGACACGCCTTTCGAATCCGGCGCCCTCGAAGATCATGCGGTAGCGAACTCCCGCCTCGAGGCCGCAGAACGATACCGGCAGAGCTCCGCTCAACCGATAGCGATGAACGAGCGCTATGCGCGCTCCGGGATCGCTTCCCGAGATGCGAACGCACAGGGTGTCGCTTTTTCCTTCCGCGGCGCCGGGCGCGATCGACGCCAGGATCGCCGCGATACTCAATAAACGCCTCACAATGGTCATTTCCCTATCCCTCGCATCGCCGGCGGGAAAGCGCCTACGCGCCGCCCCCGGATTTCTTGCCGTCGTCCTGTTCGCGGTAACCGTAGTACTTGTAGTCGTAATAGTACGGAAGCACCTCGGAGAGATTGTTGACGACGACGCCGAGCAGATTGGCGTTCGCGTCGAGAAGGATGTCCCGCGCGCGCGTCGCGACGTTGCGGGGCGTTTTTCCGGCGAGAAGAACGAGGATGACGCCGTCCACTTCGCTCGAAATGAGCATCGGGTCGCTCACGGGAATCACGGGCGCCGAATCCACGATCACGATGTCGTAGTAGAAACGTATCTTCTTGAAGATCTCGGACAGGATTTCTCCCTCGAAGAGATGGGCGGGAGAGGCGATGCGCCGCCCCGCCGGAATTACCTTCAGATTCTCGACCGGGGTGTCCTTGACGACGTCGAGCGGATCCATCTTTCCCTCGAGGCATTCGAGCAAACCCGGTTCCTTCGGCACGCCGAACACGTTATGGAGCCTTGGGCGCCTGAGATCGGCGTCCACGA
>JAFNGP010000227.1 GCA_017885175.1 bacterium | reverse complement strand
ATTCCCTCGGAATCCCCGCGAGCTTGGCCGCTTCCTTGACGTCGCCGTTCGTCATCGCGAGAAGCTGCATGCAGTGGCCGCGCTCCCATGCAGCCCTCGCCTCTTTCATCTGCAGCTTCGCGGGACCGCCATCGCTCCAGCCGACCGCAGTCGAACTGCCGAGGCCGGCAGTCACGTCATCGAGCGTTATCGCCGGATCCACGGCCTTGATGATCGCGCTCTTCATGACGCATTCGAGCTCGCGGACGTTGCCGGGCCAATGGTATTCGAGAAACCGACGCTCGACGGCCTCGTCGATATCGCGGACGTCCCTGCGGAACTTCACGGCGAAGGTGTCGAGCATCTGCCTCGCAAGGAGCGGAGTATCCTCCCGCCTCGCCGAGAGCGGCGGCACGTCTATTCGAAGCGTATTGATCCGGTAGTAGAGCTCCGATTTGAACGTGCCCGCGCGCACCATCCCCTGGAGATCCTTCGAGGTGAGAACGATGAACCGCACGTCCGCCCTGATCATCTTGTCGCTCCCGAGCCGGTGAAAGCGCTTCTTCTCCACGGCCCGCAGGAGCTTTGTCTGCGCGGCGAGGGGAAGATCGCCGATCTCGTCGCGCACGATCGTGCCCCCGTGCGCGAGCTCGAGGAGCCCCCGCGTTATCTTGCCGGCGCCGTCCGCGGCGCCGTTCTCCCGGCCGAAGAGCTCTTCCTCGAACTGCGCGGGCGCGAGGTTCACCAGATCGACGACGCAAAACGGCTCATCGGCTCGGTTGCTCGTGAAATGGATCCAGTGCGCGAGAACCTCCTTGCCGGAGCCCGCGGGCCCCGCGACGAGAATGTTCTCATCGAGATCCCTGAAGCGCTCTACCGCCGAGAGCACTTCTCGCATGGCGGGCGATTCGAACACCGGGACGATCTCCTGCTCCTCGCGGCTTCGCTCGCCGAGCTGCGATATTCTCGAGGAGAGATTCCGCTCGATCGCGCGGAGAATGAGGCGGTCAAAGGCCTCGAGCTCCAGGTTCTTCGGAATGCACTCGTCGACGCCGAGCTTCTCCGCCGCGGCGACGACCTTCTCGTCGAGATACGACGAAATGAGTATGACGTTGATGTAGCTCCAATGCGCCTTGATCTCTTGCAACACATCGATCCCGTCGTAGTCCCCGCCGAGCACGTAGTCGAGGAGAACGACGTCGGGAAGCTCCTCGCCGACCTTCTTCAGGCCTTCGCGTCCGCTCAACGCCGAGCTCACCTCGAATCGATCATCGAGGTACTCGGTCATTCTCGCGACAAAGTTGGGGTCATCATCGACAATGAGAACCGCGCTCCGCCGGGTGCGCGGTCCCTCGGAACCTCTCGCCTTCTTCTGTATTCGCTTCATCCTGCCTCACCTCACTTGACCCTGAGAAACTTCATCACAATCGCGGCGCCCTTCCCTCTGGACGGTTCCTCGAGCCGCACGACGCCTCCCCGGCGCCTGATTTTCTGCCCCGCAATCGCGCATCCTTCGCCTTTTCCCTCGGTACTCGACGACGGCACGACCTCGTTGAAGAGGCGCCCGACGAGATGCTTCGGAATGCCCGATCCCGTGTCGGTCCAGCTCACGGTGAGATGCGTCGCATCCATGGATGCCGCCACCCGGATCCGCTTCTCGGGCGCTTCGCGCAAGGCGCGGAGCGAGTTGTCGAAACAATTCTTGAAGATATGCCTGAACTCGTCCTCCGTCAGATGTATCCGGACGACGCCGACCTCCGCGGGGAAGATCTCTTCGAGCGTAACGTGCCGTTCATCGAGCGTCCATTCATACTCTCCGCGAAGGCTTCGCCACTGCTCGGCGAACGAAACGGAGAGCGTCCGTCGCAGCGCGGCGCGATAATCGCGCAAGAGCGTGTTGAAACGGCCGACCGCGTGCTTCAGCTCGACGGTTCGCTCCGAGATCTCGAACTGCCCGATGTCCTCCCCGTTCTTCCCGGGCTTCCGCAGATCCCCGAGGATCTTTTGCATCGTCTTGATCTCCGCCCCGGCCTGCCTCCACTTCTGGTCGTCGGGGGTCGCCATGCGCATCATCGAGACGAGCTTCCGCAAAGCCTTGAACTCGGAATCGTACGCGCGGGCGGGCGCGCGCGCCCCACCCTCGCTGACGAGGGACATCTCCATGAGAAAGGCGTACTTCTTCTCCGTATGGGTAGCCTGCGAAAGCTCCTCGAGGAGAAACTCCGTCGCGCTCTCGCGCCAGGACCGCGATTGAAAGATCGATCGGAGAATCGCCTGGAGACGAGCTTGATAGAGAATCAGGAAACAGGCGAGAGCCAGCGCTCCCGCGCCCCAGGCGACCGATCGATAGACGGCGAGAACGGCGGCGACGACGATCGCAGCGAGAAGAAGCGCGTCGATGCCGCTCCTCGCCGACGAAACGGCCCTGATCCTGAGGATCGTCACGGAGGCGCAGATCGCGATCAGCGCGAGAATCGCGAGCAGCCACGACGGAATTCGAAAGACGGCGGCGTCGATCGCGTTCCGCGCCCCGGACAGTGCATCGGCCCACCGCCGCGCGAATGCGCTTTCATGCTCCGAAATCTCGAGGAAGGAACCGCCCGGGACGCCTCTCTCCGCCACGACCACCGGCGCCCGGCCCCGAGCGGGAGGAAAAACCACCTTGAGATCGACCCTATCCCTCTTCCCGAGCCCGAAGTGCGCCACGGGCGGCGAATACTGGGCAAATCCATGGCTTGAATTGATCTCGCGAAACCCGAGCAGATGATCCTTCTCGCCGAGGAATCCCGCCTCGTAGAGGTACACCTTGGCGCCGATGCCGGATCGATTGCTCCCCGCGCCACGCAACCTCACCTCGATGAAATTCCGTCCGTCGCCGTTCGTGTTCTCGATGCATATCGGATCCGAACGATCGCGGCCGAGAATTGCGATGTCCATATCTCCATCGGCGTCGATATCGGCGGCCGCCGCGCCGATACCGGGCTCGCTCGCAACCAACTCGTTCTCGACCGCTTCGAACCGCCCACCGCCCATGTTCCGGTAGAAGACACACCGGGCAGCGTTCACCACGAACAGATCGACGAGCCCGTCGTTATCGAAGTCCTCCGCGAGAGCGGCCTGGCTTGCGCCCAATCCGTCGACCCCGCAGCCGTCCGTCGCATCGATGAATCTCCCCGTTCCGTCGTTGAGAAACAGCATGTTTCGAGGGGGTCCGTGGCGTTGAGTCGCATCCCTCGCAGCCGCGAAGAGGTCGAGGTCGCCGTCGTTATCGAAATCGGCGAAGACGCCTCCCCCGACTCGTACGTCGCCGGGCAAAACGAGCCGGTCGGGCGCCGCGATGAACCGTCCCCGGCCGTCGTTGAGATACAGGTGATTGACGCTCGCGACGCTGTCGGGCTCGTAGTACCAGAGATAGCCGGCGAAGAGATCCTGATAACCGTCACCGTTGACGTCGCCGAACGTGCACCCGAACGCGAGCTGGGAAAGGATCCGGGAGTCGGCGGTGCCGTCGACGAAGGCCCGGTCCCCTTCGTTTCGAACGAGCCGTATCCCGCCGAAATTGTAGGATCTCTGGTACGGACTGACGTGCAGAACGTCGAGATCGCCGTCGAGATCGACGTCGGCGACGGCGGCGCCGTAGGAGTACTCCTGATCCATGAACAGCGCCCCGCCCCTGAGCGGCACCTCTTGAAATGGCCTCCCCGGAGCCTCTCCCTTGAAGCAGAGGCTGCCGAGCAGGTCGTCGAAACCGATGAGGATATCGTTACGGCCGTCCCCGTTCAGATCGGCGATAGTCGCGACGCCGTCGAGGCGCTGCGGATCGAACCGGATCGTCTGATAGGGCTTGACCTCCTTGACCTGTACCGCGGGGCCCAGCGAATCTCCGCTCGCGGCGGTCCCCCGGTCGCTCGCATGGGGATTGAGGAAGATCTCCGCTCTGTCGCGATACACATCCACGCGATCGGGTATCCAATCGCCGTCGAAGAACCCGTACGAGAAGCCTTTCAATTTCGACGAAAGCGGGATATTTTTTTTCGCCGTCTCGACGTTGTTCACCGAGTCGGGAGGCTCTCCATCGCCGATCCAGATATTGTCGACCCACGCCTCGAGATTCGGCGCCGACGCGCCGAGCGTGACGCTCTCGATGACGAAGGAATCGACGACGGAGGGTTCGTAGCGGCGCCACAGATAGTCGTACAGCGCCTCGCAGTGATACGCCCAAACCTGGCTTGGGTCGAAGTACGCCCTGATCACGGAGTGGCTGTCCTCGAGCCGGCTCACGAAACGCGCGCTCTCGATCGCGCCGGTCTTCGTATTCTTCAGATCGAGGCAGAGCCAGAGACCGTCGGTATCCTGATTTTCCAGGATCCTCCAGCACCAGGCGATCCTCGTCCGGGGCGTGACGCGAATCGGCGACATGCCGTTATCGCGCAGAACGTAGCTCACGCCGCCCCACACAAGCCCTTCGCGGACGAAGCAGCGAAGGGACCCCAGGCTGTTGTTATTCTTCTGCGGACCATCGAGCGCCACTCCCAGGGAATCCCGGGCGAACCCACCGGGCAGGGATCTCCATTCTCCCATTTTCCCGCGCTCGAAATCGAGGAACAGGCCCTCGGCGCGCGCGGCGGAGCCCGCGAGAAGAACCAGTGCCAGAAGTGTCACAAGCTTCCGCAACACATACTCCTGATGCCAATTAAATACGAGATGTCGATCGCCGATTATTCGATTAGTTTATCACAGGGAGCTGCCGTGGCGCCATAAAAATGCTTCAGGACCCGGTCACCACGACCGACGCCGTCGAGTCGAACGGATTCGTCCGCACGGCGAGCGAAAAGAGATAGGGGTAATTGCTCCTCAGGTGGTCCATGTACCAGAGCCACTCGACGGTGACCGCCGTGTACGCCCGCTTGATGTCCCCCTCGATGTGTTTCAAATCCGACGCGGGAAGCTTCGAAAAATCCTCCCTCGCCTCGAGCTCTTCGGTCAGGTGGAACACCGCCCAGAGCATCTCGGTGAACGACTCGTGCTCGAGGAGATTCGGATTCTCGAGAAGCCCGAGGAGAAATACCCGCTTGGCCGCAAGAAGCGCCTTCAGCTCCTCGAGGCGCCCGGCGTCCGGCCGGGGCATGCACTCGCAGGCCTTGAAATACCGGACGAGCTCCTTGATATTCCGCTCCGGCCAGGCGCCGGCCGCCGCGAGCTTTTCCCGTTTATCCCCCGCGGCGGCGTCGACGGCGACGAATCCCTTCAGGAGCCGTGTGCCGACCTCGCTGAAGAACGCCCCGATCACCATATTGAGCTTCTTGAGCATGACGCGTTTCTCGCGCTCGGTCAGGAGCTGGTGAACGACGATCGTAACGAGAAACACCTCGATCGGGAGGAACGCGATGTCCCCGAGCAGATACATGAACATGTGGCGCGCGTCGCGGAATATGAGGTAATGAATCGAATAGAGAACGGCCGACGCGACGATCAGAGACACGCCGAGCGCGACCTTCCAGCTTATTCGATTCAGGAAGCTCATCGATTATTCGTCGCCGACCTTCTCGATCTTGTCCTTCATTTTCTTCATCTGGTCCATCATGTCTTTCATGTCGGGCCCCGAGACCTTGACCTTGTCCGGATCGAAGAGGTCGTCGGCGATCCCCTTGTTGACCTCGACCGATTTGACGACCGTGGCGGAGATGAGATCCTTGCCGGAATACATCTCGGTCCTGAAAGGCATCTCGAAATCGCCCGAGACCTTCCGGTAATCCGAAGGAAGGATCACGCTCACGACGCCCTCCTGCGGCTTCCCCTCCATTTTCATGAGAATGAAGCTCTTCTGATCGATCCAGAGCTTCGCGAAATCGGAGGAATCGTCGAGCACGGAGAGCACGTAGCAGTCGCGCCCGCCGATCTTCTCGCTCCCGGTTATCTCGGCCGATACCGGCACGTAGTCGCCGCAGTCCCATTGACCGCGGTACTTCGAGCCCTCCTCGGCGGGGATCTGCGACTTGCCCATCACGGGATTCACGATCCAGGCGTTCGTGCCGTCGCCGATGACGATCGTCTTCATGCCGGCCATCTCGGCGGGCACGCCGGCGTCCTCCATTCCCTCCATGGAGACCTCGACCCGGAACCGCTCGCCCTTGCTGTACAGGACGGAGGTGGTCTTGAACGAGCCCTCGGACGAGGGCACCTCCATCTCCATCGTCCAGGTTATATCCTTGATACCCTGAGTGTATTTCGCGCAGCGCTCGATCATCCGCTTCGACAGGCTTTCCCACGTCTCGCCGAAGCCGTTCCCGGGAAGGATCGCCAGGCAGGCGAGAAGAGCGAGAACCGCCGCCGCGTCGAACATAAGCTGCTTTCTCATCGGATACCTCCTATCTGAACATTTCGCGCATCGGATCCCACGCGGGAAGCGTCTCGGGCTTCGTCGCGAGAAGCGAGAGAACGTCCCCGGGGAGGAAGCTCTTGTTGACGATCACGCCGTAGACGTACTGGTCGAACCAGCCGTCGTACATCGTCCAGTACCCCTTGTCGCCGATATCGGTCCCCCACGAGTTCTCGACGCGCCACTTGACCGGCTTCCCCGCGAGCGTGTCCGCGCCGACGAAGACCATCGCGTGGTTGGGGGAGCTATCGAAATAGAGTATCCGCTCCGCCTTCGTGAGATCCATGTTCACGCCGAGAAGCGAAGCGTAATCGTACATGCCAAGCGCGAAGATGCCTTCCTTCTTGTCGTTCTCGGCGCCCGAGTCGGCGGCGAACCATACCGGCTCGCCCGCGAAGAGCGCCTTGAGGACGAAGCNNTTCGCGGGGTGATCGTAGATCGCGACGTAATCGGCGAGGTTCACGCCGGCGACCTCCTTGTAGAACGCGAGCGGCGTGTATTTCGCCTCGTGGACCTTGCCGTCCTTGTCCTCGTAGCGCCAGACGAACTCTTGCGGCGGGAGCCCGAGGTGCAGGACGAGGAGCCGGTAGACGTCCTTGAGCATCTCGACCTTGCGCGCCTCGAGCGCGGGGCCCTTCGCGCCCTTC
>JAFNGP010000226.1:460-4661 GCA_017885175.1 bacterium | reverse complement strand
GTCGAGGAATACAAGAGAAGGATGTTCAAGCTTCTCGGAAAGCCCGGAACGGCATGAGCCGCTCATGCGCGAGAATACGCCGCTTCCCGGAAAAGCGCCCGTTCGCGGGAATCCTCGCTTTCGCGCTCGCGGCGATCCTGATCCTCTCCGCCGCGTGCGCGCCGCGCGCGCCGTATACGAAAGAGACCTTCGTCATGGGAACGAAGGCGTGGGTGACGATCGCCGGCATGAGCGACCCCGACGCCGAGCGCGCCGCGCAAGCGGCGTTCCGCGAGATGTACCGCATCGAAAGCGTCATGAGCACCTGGCGGCCTTCGAGCGAGATCTCCCGCCTCAACGCGGGGTCGAACGGAGCGCCGTTCACGGTATCGCCCGAGCTCTACTCCCTCATCGACAGCTCCCTCTTCTATTCGAAAGCGACCTCGGGCGCTTTCGACGTGACGGTCCGCCCGCTCGTGCGCCTGTGGGGTTTTCAGGGAGGGACCGCGATGCTCCCGTCCGACGCCGAGATCGAGCGCGCCATGTCGCTCGTGGGATTCGAGAAGGTCGCACTCGATCCGTCGAAATCGACGATCACGCTCCCCCCGGGAATGCAGATCGACCTCGCCGGCGTCGCGAAGGGCTACGCCGTCGACCGGTGCGTCGCCGTTCTCGCGGGGCTCGGCGTCCGGAACGCCCTCGTCAACATCGGCGGCAACATCTACGCGATGGGCGCGCCTTCCGGAAAGAAGGGCTGGAGCATCGGTGTTCGCGATCCGAAGGGGGGCCTTGAGACGGTGGGAACGCTCATTCTCCGCGACGAGGCGGTCGCGACCTCGGGCAACTACGAAAATTTTNNCCGCTCTCGCCTCGGACGCGCTCTCGACGGGGCTTTTCGTCCTCGGGCCCGAATCGGGCGCGGAGACGGTCGCGCGCCTGAAGAACGTGAGAGCGCTTTATGCCTTGCCTGGAGACGCCGGAATAATGTATAGAGAGATCGGCGACTTCAAAGGCGCGCTCACCATCGCGGACGGAACAACCCTCTGATTTCCGCGAGCAATCCACGGAGGACAATCATGGCGAAGAAGCTCTGGGTTCTGGTTTTTGTTTCCTGCTGCATAGCCGCGGCGCTGCAGTGCGGCAAGAGCAGCACCACCCCGACGGGACCGGGGGGCGGCGGCACGGTGGATACCACGTTCGCCGGCGGCATTCAGCCCATATTCACCTCGTCATGCGCGACTTCCACCGCGTGCCACCAGGCTCCCGGCCAGCAGGGACTCATCCTTTCCACGGGGCAATCGTACGCCCTTCTCGTCAATGTGAACTCGGGCGAGGAGCCTGCGCTGAAGCGCGTGAGGCCGTCGAAGATCGATTCGAGCTACATCGTGAACAAGCTCGACGGAACGCAGACGGTCGGGGCCAAGATGCCCCTGGGAGGATCCCTCTCCGCGGCAAAGATCCAGCTGATCAAGAGATGGATCACCGCCGGCGCGCCGAACAACTGATTCTCAGCCATTTGAACACGGAGGCACTGCGATGATAGTGAAGTCTCTGAAGATCGTCCTTCTCGCCTCGCTGACCCTGGTCTGCTTCATTGCCGCGGGCCCTCTCGCCGATCAGGCGCGGACGCCTGAACGGATCACGTTCACGGACTCGATCCGGACCGAGCTTCACGCAAAGACGGCCGCGATTTTCGCGAAAAGCTGCGCAACCGCGGGATGCCACGGCGGCACGTATCCGAAGGCGAAGCTCTCTCTCGAGCCCGCTTTGTTCGACGGTGCGCTGAAGAATACGCCGAGCCGGGAGATCGATTCGCTCATGCTCGTCAATACGCAAAGACCCGAGGAGAGCTATCTCGTGATGAAGGTGCGGGGAGCACCCGGGATCAAGGGCGAGCGGATGCCTATCGACGCGCCCATGCTTTCCGTAGAGCAGATCAGGACGATCGAGCTCTGGGCGGCGAGCATCGCGGTGCTCGAGAAGCCGGCGGCGGCGCCTGCCCCCGCGGAACCCGGTAAAAAAAAAGCCCTGACCGGAAGCAGCGAGGCTGACGCGCCGGCATTCGATACACCCGTTTTTTCCGGAAATACTCTCATCAATCTCCCGACGACCGAGGCGCCCGGGAAGGGAGAGATCCTTTTCAGGATCTCCCATCGCTTCGTCTATCCAACGAACGCCGGTCACGAGTACTTTCTCGGGCTCGACGGACCCGCATACATACTCATCGGCCTCGCGTACGGAATCAACGACCGCGTCAGCGTGGGACTCGGCCGCACGAATCAGCTCGACGAGATCGAGCTATCCGCGAAAGTCGGGCTTTTGCGCCAGGGGAAGGATCTCTCGGCTCCTTTTTCAGCCTCGCTCGCCGCGAGCCTCACGCTCACGACCGAAAGGCCGAGCGGCGTCGACCTCTTCGACGCCGACAACGTGCATTTCAGCGCGCAGCTCGCGCTCGCTCGACAGATCACGAACCGGCTCTCGTTCCTCTGCGTTCCATCGTTCTCAAGCAATACGAACTACGCGCTCCCGGGCGAGGACAACACGACGTCCCTCGGGCTCGGGAGCCGGCTCATGCTCATCGAAAACATATCTCTCATTGGAGAATGGACCCCCGTGCTCGCCGGCAGCGAGACGGGAACCGATACCTGGGGAATCGGCTTCGAGGCGAAGAAGGGCGGGCACGTATTCCACGTCTTCGTGACCGACGCCTACGGTTTGACGCCGAACCAGTACATCCCCGGCGGGGACCTCGACGAGAGCGGCGACATCAGGCTCGGCTTCAATCTCTACAGAACCCTGTAGACCGGGCGGACGGCGCGATTTCGGACGTTGCGGGAAAGGCAGCTCGATATGATCAAGAAAGAGCTCAGGCTACCGATCTTCTCGATCATCCTCCTGTCGTTCAGCGGATGGCTCACCCACTCGAGGTGGCATTTCGATCCGACGAACCCGGCGAACGCATTGTTTCTTGTGCCGTATCTTTCTGGCCTCCTCAGCATCATCCTGGTTCCCATTCTCCTCAACTACCGAAACACCTTCGTCGTCGGCTACCTCATCAACGGGGTGACCGCCGTCGTCGGAACGATCGGAATGGCGACGTTGAGCCTTACGAAGCTCCCCTCGCCGCTTACGATCACGAGCATCTTCACGGGAACGATGCTCACGAGCATTCTGCTCCTGCTTCCGAAGCTTCTTCTGGGACAGATGGTCCTGCTCCACTACCACCCGCACGGGATGGGGAGGCTCTTCAACGCGTTCTGGTGGACGAGACACTTCGTATACCTGAGCGTCGTTTTCGCTCTCGGACACTTCATATGGAGGTAACGCCGTGAAGCACTTTATGAGGGGTCGAATCGGCTGGTGGATCCTGCACGTCGCGGCGATCGCGTTCGTATTCTATCTCGGGCATCTGGTCCGCTTCTAGCCCGGGGCTCCGGGGAGGCGATTACGGATGCCGTTCAAGAAGGAGATCAGAAAACTGATTCTCGAGCTCACGTTCCTCTCTCTCGGGGGATTTCTCCTCCATTACCGCTTGCATCCCGTGCCGATAGGCCCGAATGGCACGCAGAATCCCGCCAACATCCTCCCCTTTGTATGGGACATCGCCGGAATCCTCGCGGTTCCGTTCCTCCTGAACTACCGCGCCACCGTCATCGCCGGATACCTGGTGAACGGCATGGGGGTCGTCGTCGGCGCGATCACAATGGCAACGTTCAGCCTCTCGACGCTCGCGCACCCGGTCACATTCAGCGGGATCGTCCTCAACTCGACGCTGCCGCTGATTCTCATCCTGTTCGCGAAGCTTTTTATAGGGCAAATCGTTCTCCAGCACTTCTACCCGGATGGAATGGGAAGGCTGTTTACCCCGTTCTACTGGACGAAGCACGCCTTCTATATGACCGCGGTTTTCGCCCTCGGCCATTATCTGTTCGGGTGAACGTGTCGTGGAGATTCGCGCGGCCGGGGAGGATCCTCACAAGCGCTCTTCGGCCGCTTCGGGACCCTTCCCGCCGCGATCGAACCAGCCGCCGAAAACCTCGCAGCTCGCGCAGTCGTGCTCCTTGCGGAAGGTGGGCGTCCGCCCCGCCTTCTTCGCCATGTAGATCTCGAGGCGGTTCATCGCCCCGAGCATGGAGCCCAGCAGAATGAACGCGCCGGGCGCGAGAATGATGAGGAGAAACGGCACGTACGACTGCCCCATGATCTGCGCGCCGAACATCGT
>JAFNGP010000226.1:0-422 GCA_017885175.1 bacterium | reverse complement strand
GCCCTTCCCATGATGATGCAGTTCACGACGATGAGCGGGATGAAGATGCCGAGCTTCAGGTAAATGGGATGGAGATAGGCGTTCATGACGAGATCGACGACCGTGACGAAGGTCGCGATGATGACGATGTAGCCGGGGATGCGGATCTTCTTCGGGATGAAGTTGCGGAGCGCGGAGATCATCACGTTCGAACCGACGAGGACGAAGGTGGCGGCGAGCCCCATGCCGATCCCGTTCCAGGCCTCGGTCGTGATCGCGAGCGTCGGGCACATCCCGAGCACGATCCGGAATATGGGATTCTCGGCCCACAGCCCTTTCGTGAACTCCTTCAACGCCCCCATTACTTGACTCCCGCGGGATCGGCCTTCTTCTCCGCCGGCTTCGCGGCCGCGCCCGCCTTCGGCGCGCCGAACACCTCGGCC
>JAFNGP010000225.1:2445-2616 GCA_017885175.1 bacterium | reverse complement strand
GACGACCGACATTGTGTACTTTTCGACTTTCGGTTTTGCCGCGGGTTTGGCGTCTTTCTGCGCGGGGAACGCGGGGAGCTTCCCCTTGGGAACGAGGAGCCCCGCGGCGCCGACCGCGAGGCCTGCGAGAAACTTCCTTCTGTCGAGCATCTTTGTTACCGCCCTTTCTCT
>JAFNGP010000225.1:0-2415 GCA_017885175.1 bacterium | reverse complement strand
TGACGCTGATGGGGTCCCCGCCCGCGCCAAAGAAGCGTTGCGCCGGACGCCGCTTATACCGTATCATTTGCCTTACAGGGTCGACGGAATCAGGGGTGTACCACATGGAACCGAAAGAGTTTCAGCCGAAAGCGTTCTATAGAAAATTCGATTCGCTCCTCGCCCAGATCGGCAAGGCGAGCGCGAAGGATCTCAATATTCTCGTGCTCGACGAGCTCGCCCAGTCGTTTGGGACGGATCTCAAGATACAGAGCGGATGTCTCTATCGCCGCAAAGGGGGCTCGTACGAAAAGGTCAGAGGCCCGGTCGGCAACTCGCGCGATCCGTGGCCGCTCTCCATTCTCCGGAGCGATCCGGCCATCGCGCTCGTCATGGAGCACAAGGCCTATATCTACAGCGACTCCACCGCTCCTCCCTGGGGCACCAACAGCGTCGCGGTCGTCATGGGGGAGGAAAACCAGTTTCTCATGGTCTTCAGGCTCGGGGCGGGGTGGGAGCGCGAGCTCATCGAGCTTTCGCTCAACTCGATCCGGAACACCCTCAACTACATCAGGTCCACGCGCAGCTTCGGCGTGGTCTTCCAGGAAGCGTACGAGATTCAGAAGAGCCTGTTGCCGAAACACGATCCCGTTTTCAACGGCTACGACATCTCGGGGCGGTCGATCGCGGCGGAGCTCGTCGGGGGAGACCTGTACGATTTCCACATCTTCGACAGCAAGATGATCGGGCTGGCGATCGGTGACGCGAGCGGGCACGGGCTCCCGGCGGCGCTGCTCGCCCGCGACGTTATCACCGGGCTCAGGATGGGAGTCGAGCGCGAGTTCAAGATATCGAGCCTTATCGGAAAGCTGAATCACGTGATCAACGGGAGCTTCCTGTCGACTCGCTTCATCTCTCTCGTATACGGAGAGCTCGAGGAAAACGGAACGTTCGTGTACGTCAATGCGGGACACAATGCCCCGTTCCTCATCAGGGGATCGGAGACCCTGTCGCTCACCATCGGAGGGACGATCCTCGGTCCGGTCGCCGATATGACTTTCAAGCGCGGCTTCGCGTTCATGGAGGTGGGGGACATCCTGATTCTCTACACCGACGGGCTCGTGGAGCGCGAGGATCCGAAGGGCGAGCCCTTCGGCGACGGGCGCCTGATCGAGCTCGTCAAAAAGGAGCGGCAGGAAAAGGCGTCCACGATCATCGAGCGGATCTTCATGGGAGTATATAAATACGGCGCGAACGAGAAGTGGCGCGACGACGCGACCGCCATCGTCGTGAAGCGGCTCGGGTGAGCGCCGCTTCGGCCGGCGTTCGCGGCACCATTCGTACGGAGGGTCGATAATGAAGAAAGCGATACGCGCGCGCGAGCTCCCGCCGTCCAGGCTGCGGTGGCGCTGCGCCTCCAGTCTGTTCGATTTCAAGACGACCGACGATATCAAGCCGTGCCAGGACATCATCGGGCAGGATCGTGCGCTTTTCGCCATTAAAATGGGGCTCAAGCTCGAGCACCGGGGATACAACATCTTCATCACGGGGCTCGTGGGAACGGGCCGGACGACGACGATCAAGCACCTTCTCGAGCGCCTCGACAAGAAAGGCCCCATACCTTCCGACATCTGCTACATGAACAATTTCAAGAATCCGAATATGCCCCGGATGATCGAGCTCGAAGCGGGAAGAGGGAACGAGCTCTCCGTCGACATGAATCGCCTGATCGCGGAGCTGCTTTCGAAGATCTCGTCCGTGTTCCAGAGCGATTACTACAAGGATCGCCGGAAGAAGCTCGTCGAAGAGTTTCAGGTGAAGCAGAAAGACATCATTTCGAAGTTTGAGAAGGATATCGCGAGCGAGGGATTCACGATGGTCCGCATGCAGGTAGGTCCCATCATGAAGCCCGAGCTTCTGCCCGTCGTCGACGGCAATCCGGTCAACTTCCCGCAGCTCCAGAAGCTCGCCGAGGAAGGGAAGATGCCGAAGGAGAACGTCAAGAAATACGAGGAGTCGGCGGAAAAGCTCTCCGAGCAGATGCAGACCGTCTACTCTCAGGTGAAGGATCTCGAGCGCGCGGCGAACAAGCGCCTCGAGCAGCTCGACTCCGACACGGTGAGCCCCGTCATCCACGATCTCATCCAGGAAATCGCGCGGAAATACGGGAACGAAGCGCTTTCGAAAGAGCTCGACGAGGTCGAGGAAACGCTCATGCAGAAGCTCGATCTCTTCCGCCCCTCCGAGGAGGACGGCCCGCCGCAGCAGAGCGCCGCGGGCGAACCGGGCGAGCGGGAGGATCCGTTCAGGGAATTCCGCGTGAACGTCGTCGTCGACAACTCCGAAACCAAGGCGCCCCCCGTCATTATCGAGAATTTTCCCAATTTCCGGAACCTCTTCGGCGCGATCGAGCGCGACATCGTCTTCGGGGGCGTC
>JAFNGP010000224.1 GCA_017885175.1 bacterium | reverse complement strand
GCGCCGTAGCGGGCGTCATAGTAGTAATGTTTCGCGCCGGGAGCGGGACCGGAGTCGTCGCGATCGTTGGAGGACGAAACAACGGGCAGGTAATTCGGCGCCGCGTTCAGTATTTGGTCGTAGGACTGCGCCTCCGAATCGTAGAATCCGAAATTGTAATCCTCGACCTCGCTCACCGCCGTGTCGCCGTACCAGTACCAGTAGCTGTTGCCCGAATTGAAATACCAGCCTGCCAGATAGCCATACGAATGGTTCGAGAGATTCGCTCCCGAGGCGGCTTCGCTCGCCATCTCGCTTCCGTCGTTGGTCCACTCGAAGGCGCGGATGGTCGCCGCGTAGGACATCCCTTTGACCCCCGCCCGGATTCCCGTCGCGATCATCGTTCCCGCCACGTGCGTCGCGTGCCCCTGTATCGAGCTCGGGTTCGCGTCGGCCCAGGTGACGCGACCGGTCAGCTCGCGATGCGTCGTCCGCGGCTTGCCGCCGTCCCAGAGCCTGAGAACGAAACCGCTCGCGCCGCCGATCGCCATATTCACCGAATCCGCGCGCGTCGAAATCGCCGCGTTGGTGTTGAACGTCGCGTAATAGCGCGGGAAGCCGTTCAATATCTTCTGAAGCTCGAAATAGCTTCCGTCCTGGCCGGTTCCCCGGATCGGCCAACCGTTCTTCGCGGCGAGGGCGTAGGCGGCCGCGCGCTCGGCGCCGCTCTTCACGGCGAGATCCCTGGAGATCTGCTGGAGATCCGCCTGCTGGGCGAATACTCCGAACGAAGCGGCAGCCATCACGACGACGAAAATGCCGATACCGAGACACGCCTTCTTCATCGGAAACCTCCGTTCAAGACAGCGAAAGAACTCATTATACAAGCATCATCTCTGAATAATAATAATCATTACAATATGCATATACAATGTATTATTGTATCATAGGTTATGGGGCTAATTCAATAGAAAAGGGCGGCCCCGGAGGGCCGCCCGACGGGAAAATGCCTTAACCTCCAGCGGCAAAAGACATTATCTCAATAGCACCATTTTCTTCGTTTCGAGAGTGCTTCCGGCAATGAGCCTGCAGAAATAGATCCCCGAGGCGGCGTTCCGGCCGGTGCCCGTGCGGCCGTTCCAGATCGCCTCATAGCGTCCGGGCGGCATTTCGCGGTCGACGAGAACGGCCACGGAGCGGCCCGACACGTCGTAGATCGCGATCGTGACTCTCGAGGAAGCGCTCACGTCGAATGCGATCCTCGTTACGGGATTGAACGGATTCGGATAGATCGAACGCAGGCTCGTGACGGAAGGAGTCACCGCGTTATGATCGTCGTCGACGCCGGTCACGGGCTCGTATCCGTAGGAGCCGGAGCGCGACGGTCCCCTGCGGAACATCGGCCACCAGAGCGCGTCGCTCGCCGCGCGGCTCGTGCAGAGCTCATACGCGTAGAGCGAGTCGTCGCCCGACACGGCAAGGACCTCGACCCATCCGTCGCCATCGATATCCCCGGCCGCGAGGGTCGAAACGATCGAGGAACAGCAGGAGAACGAGAGGTCCAGGCCGAGGCCGTGAATCTCGCCGTCTGGGGTTCCCACGAGAGCCTCCGGCGGCTCGCCGATGACGATCGGCGAGGGAATGGCGCCGGGATCGGATGTCCACTGCGCGATCTTGCAGGAATCCACCGCGGTGCCCTTGCCTTTGATGACGCTCGTGAAGCCCTCCCACAGTCCGCTCTCTCCGTTCAGCCGTCTCGACGTCACGGCGATGTCGAGATATCCGTCCCTGTCAAAGCTCGCGAGCGCCGGCGAAGACTCTATCGTCCCGGGCACCCGGACCGGCGGGAAGCATTGGTTCCCTGCGGCATCCCACGCATACACCAATCCGTTCTTTGCCGCCGCGACGATTTCGAGACCCTGATGGCTGCCGGCGACATCGCCTATGACCGGATCCCCTGCCAGGGTCGTCGGATCGAACGCGACGGGCCAACCGGCGCAGATCGTCCCGTCGTCATTGAAGAGATACACGCCATCCACGGGCTCCTCTGCCTGCGTCATCGCGGTCCCGAGGCCCGCTTTCCCCGGAGCCGGAAACATGGATTGACGCACAAAAACCGCGATTTCAGCCCTACCGTCACCATCGACGTCGGCGGCCGCCGGGGCGCTGGAGGGATCGTAGTTACCGAGGCCGCCGTATGGCGTTCCATCACCCTCGAGAAAGAGGAGCGTCGCCTGCCAGGTAATATCGCCGCAGAGAACCTCGAGCTTCCCGTCGCCGTCGAGTTCGGCGAGCGCCAGCATGACTGCATATCCGCTGGTTGCCGGGTATTCCCAGAGTTTAACTCCGGCGCTCGAATAGGCAATGACCAGCCCGCCGGCATTGCAGGCTACGATCTCCATGCCCGAATCTCCGGTGATGTCTCCCGCGGCCGCCGGGTAGGCGGCGAGGCCGCAATCGATGGGCCAACCGGCGAGGGGCGTTCCGTCCGATTTCCACGCATAGAGCTTTCCGTCGTCAGAGCCGGTGAACACCTCCAGCGTGCCCGGATCGCCGTCCACGTCCACGAGAAGCGGAGACGCGCGGCCATTCGTCGCGACCGCCACGGGCCAGCCCGGCTCGCGCGGCGCGATCCAACCGATAGAATCCGGTCCGTGCACGTTGTCGGTCTCGTCCGTCTCGACGACCCCGCCGTCGATGTCGACGGCGACCCAGCTCTTCCATTTGCCGATCGTGTCGCTCGTAACGGGCCCCGCCGTGAACATGGCCGTGTCGCCGACCGCGAGCGAGTGGACGATGCGCCGGAAGTCGCCCGCGACTCCGGGGCCCGGAGCCGAAAGCTGGTTCGAATAGTAGTCGATCGCGAAGCTGTCGGCGGCGACGGAGCCCGTATTCCGGACGACGGCCGTCATATAAATGGATCCGTGCGCGGGCGCGGAGAGCGCGCTGTATTCGACGAGCTCGAGAACGAGATTCGGGGCGATCCGGCATTCGACCGCCTGGGCGCCGATGAGCAGGCCGCACGGGCTCGCCGCCGGGGCGCATGGGGAGGTGTCGTACAGATGAAAATCGAAAGCTCCCGCGTCGCAGAACGCGGGATCGCTCGATATGTTGCTATTCAAACCGGTCCGGTCGGTCGTGCTCCCGCCGTAGTTGCCGCCGGCGTTGCCGTACACGTCGCTGCACGAGATGATCTGGGTGCCG